>JBKJTM010000012.1:0-7190 GCA_046590805.1 Usitatibacter sp. | reverse complement strand
TGGCCTGGATGGAAGGAGTCTTCGTCAAGCTGGATGGCGACACCCTCACCGCGCTCGCGCTCTTCGCCGTCGCCTACACCGTGGCAACCTACACGCTGGATCGGGGCGTGCGCGCCTGGGTCAACGGGAGGCTCGGCGTACGCTCCGCAACGCGCGTCAGGAAAGCGCCTGTGAAGTCACCTGGCGGGAGCCCGGCCGCGACTTGAGCTCGGCGTACCAGCGCTCGAGGTGCGGGCGCGGGCTCCGCTCGAGCGGCAGGTTGAGCCAGCGGTGCGCGGCGCAGCCGACGACGATGTCGGCGGCGGTCAAGTCCTCGCCACAGAGGAAGCGCCGCCCGGCAAGCTGGCCGTCGAGGACCGCCGCAAGCTTGTCGGTCTTCGCGCGCGAAGCCTCGACGACGCCGGCATCACGCTTTCCTGCCGGCGTGCGAATGAGCTGCCAGAAGGCCGCCCACATCGCGGGGGTGTAATTGGTCGCCTGCCATTCCATCCAGCGGTCGACGTCGGCGCGGCGTTGCAGGTCGTGCGGCCAGAGCGTGCCGCCCGCGTGCTTCGCGGCGAGGTAGCGCACGATCGCGTTCGACTCGTAGAGCACGAAGCCGTCGTCCTCGATCACCGGCACCAGGCCGTTGGGGTTCATCGCGAGGTACCCGGGCGTGTCGATGCCGCCGAACTTGCCGCCCACGTCGGTGCGCTCGTAGACGAGCCCGATCTCGTCGGCGCACCACACCACTTTCTGCACGTTGACCGAGGAGATCCGGCCCCAGATCCGCAGCATCAGCGCGGCGGGCCGGCACGCACCGGCGGCAGCTTCGCCGGGTCGATCACCACCGGCTTGATCTGGTCCCGGGTGAGGAACACGACCGCGGCGATCGCCAGCGACACCAGCAGCGCCCCGATCACCAGCGCCGCGAGCAGGCGCTTCTGCGACTTCTCGTCGGCCTCGTCGCTGTTCTCCAGCCTCTCGATCAGCCGGCGCACGTTGCGCAGCGCCCGGCGCTCGAGCGCCCGCTGGGCCTCGTCGCTCGGGGTGCTCATAGCGTGTGGGAGCCGATCATCAGGCGATCGTAGACCGAATATTGTTCCTGGAGGTCGCCCTCGGGCCCGCGCCGACGACGCACGGTGATCCACACCTCCGGCGACAGGGTCTCGCAGACCTCCGTGGTGTGACGCAGCTCGTCCTCGGCGAGCGCCCGCGCCGCCTCGTAGGAGGGCGCGTTCCACGCCCGCACCAGGTGCCAGGCGAGGGCGTCCACCTGCCCATCGACCTCCTCCTGGGTCGCCTCGGCGACCTCGGCGATCGAGCAGCGGCTCCTGGAGGCCAGTGCCACGAACGAGGATTCGCAATGGCATGCGGGGTCGCAGCGGGGCGCGGTGTCGAAGTCGCACGCCGCGTAGCCGCCGGTCACCACCCACTGCCCGTCAGCCGCCGCGCCGCACCCACGGAACACATGTTCGTCGGAATCGTCGAGGCGCACGGCGCGAAGGAGCTTCGGCATGGCCGTCATCATACTCAGAACGGCCATCGTGCCGCGGAAGTGGGGGGCACCGGAATACTGGTGAACCCGGTGAGACCAGGATGGGTCAAAATGGAGTTCTTTCGAGACCGCAAGGCGATTCCCTGGTGAAGACACGAGCCGTTCGCAACGTCGTGATGTTGGTCGCAGGCCTGCTGCTCACGGCCTGCGGCGCCCTCACGAAGATGGCCTACTCGAATGTCGGGTTCGCCTACAACCAGTTTCCCCCGATGCTGACGTGGATGGTGGACGGCTACGTCGACATGTCGGGCGAGCAGAAGGAGTGGATGCGCGACCGCGTGGCGCGCATCATGGAATGGCACCGCTCGCACGAGCTTCCGGAGTACCGCCGGTTCCTCGAGCGCGTGCTGGTGGAGTCCTCGGAGCCGTACACCGTTGCCGAGGTGGCCCAGGCCTATGCCGAGTTGCGCAAGCACTATCGCGCGGCCGTCGAGCAGGTGCTCCCGGACGCCGCGGATTTCCTGCTGCGCCTGGACGCGGGGCAGCTAGCGCAGATGGAGGAGAAGTTCGCCGCCGACAACCGCAAGTTCGCGCGCGAGTCGGTGAAGGGCTCGCCCGACCAGCGCCGCGAGCGGCGCGTGAAGCAGTTCATCGGCCATCTCGACGGTTGGCTGGGGTCGGTCAGCGACGCGCAGCGCGACATCGTCGAGGGCTACTACGCCAACATTCCCGACCTGATCGAGGAGCGTCTCGCCGACCGCAAGGCGCGCCACTCCGAGACGCTCGCCCTCGTCCGCGGCAAACCCTCGCGCGCGCAGATGATCGTGGGCCTGAGGAAGCTGATGGTCGACGCCGATTCCTGGCGCCGCCCCGAGTACCTGAAGAAGCTCGCCGACCGCGACCAGCGCTTCTTCGAGCTGCTGTCGAAGGTCAGCGCCACGCTCTCGCGCGAGCAGCGCGCGCACCTGCAGGGTCGCATCCGCAGCTACATGAAGGACATCGGCAAGCTCTCCGTCGAGCGCGGCGGCTAGGGAAGCTCTGATCAAGTTCCGGGATGCGCGTTGCGGCAGATGCGGATGGATGCTAGGCGCGAAGTGCAGCGAATGGCCCGCCCCCTTCGCAAGCCGAGCAACGACGCAGACGCCGCATCTGCCGCAACTCCATCGATGACGCGCGGATTTCGGGCAGTGTCTCGGGGGACGGGCGATTTCGGGCCGCTTCGTCGTTGCTCGTCCTTGCAAGGTATTTGCCTTGCAAGGACTCGGCGCCTGGAATCGTCACCGAAATCGACCCGTCGCGCACGCCGGAACTTGATCAGAGCTTCCCTAGGGCTTGCCTACACGCGCTGCTTGAACGCCTCGGTCGCCGCGACCAGGCAGGATCGCACCCCGGGCTCGAAGGCCGAATGGCCGGCATCGGCGACTACCGTATACGCGGCTTCGGGCCACGCGCGATGCAGGTCGTCGGCCGAGACCGGCGGGCACACCGCGTCGTAGCGGCCCTGCACGATGACGCCGGGGACGTCCTTCAGGCGGCCGACATTGTCGAGCAGGAAACCGGGCGGCAGGAAGATGCCGTGGCGGAAGTAGTGCGCCTCGATCCGCGCGAGGCCGAGCGCCACGCGGTCGGAGGCGAAGTCGGCGACCAGCCCCGGATTCGGCAGCAGCGTCGAGCACGACCCTTCGTAAACGCTCCACGAGCGGGCCGCCGGCATGTGGATCGCGGCGTCCGGATGGGTGAGGCGGGCGTGGTACGCCGTGAGCAGGTCGCCGCGCTCCGCCTCGGGAATGTAGTGCGCGAAGGTGCGCCAGGTCTCGGGGAAGATCGCGCGCAGGCCGTATAGGAACCATTCGATCTCGCTCGGGCGGCAGAGGAAGATGCCGCGCAGCACCAGGCCCAGGCATCGCTGCGGGTGATGCTCGGCGTAGGCGAGCGCGAGAGTCGAACCCCATGAGCCGCCGAAGACCAGCCAGCGATCGATGCCGAGGTGCGCGCGCAACGTCTCCAGGTCGCCGATCAGCGCCGTTGTTGTGTTGTTGTCGAGGCAGCCGAGCGGCGTCGAGCGCCCCGCGCCGCGCTGGTCGAACACCACGATCCGGTAGAACGCCGGATCGAAGAACTGCCGGTGCACCGGGCTCGAGCCCGCCCCCGGGCCGCCATGAAGGAACACCACCGGCACGCCGCGGCGATTGCCGGACTGCTCGAAATACATGCGGTGTGGCGCTTCGAGATCGAGCATTCCCGCGGCGAACGGCTCGATCGGGGGGAAAAGCGGGTGCTGCGGCTCGTTCGCCGCCCTCTGGTCCTGGGGCATCGAGGAAATGTAGCATTCTTGCGGTGCATCAACACTCGCCAAGACCGGAAACAAGTAAACTCTGACGCGACGCAGCAACAGGAAGACGAGGCCTGCCCTGGAAGCGATGCTGTACCAGATCTACGACTGGCAGCGCACGGCGATGGAGCCGTGGCGCCTCTTCGCGCAGACCGCGAACGAGCTCTACGGCCACCCCGGCAGCCCCCTTGCCGCCCTCCCCGGTAGCCGCAACGTCGCCGCCGCCTTCGACCTGATGACGCGGCTCACGCAGCGCTACGAGCGCCCGCCGTTCGGCATCTCGACGGTGCAGAGCCGCGGACGCGAGTACAAGGTGCGCGAAGTCGCCACGCTCGAGAAGCCCTTCTGCCGCCTGCTGCACTTCGAGAAGGTGGGCGCGCCCGCGCTGCCGCGCGTGCTGGTGTTCGCGCCGCTCTCGGGCCACTTCTCGACGCTGCTGCGCGACACCGTGAAGACGATGCTTCCGGACCACGACGTCTGGATCACCGACTGGATCGACGCCAAGGAGATCCCGATCTCGGTGGGCCCGTTCCACTTCGACGATTACGTCGCCTACGTGCGCGAGTTCATCACCCGGCTGGGTCCTGAAGTGCACGCGATCTCGGTCTGCCAGCCCACGGTGCCGGTGCTCGCGGGCGTCTCGCTCATGGCCGCCGCGGGCGAGGCGATCCCGCGCACGCTCACCATGATGGGCGGGCCGATCGACACGCGCCGCAGCCCGACCGCGGTCAACAATTTCGCAACCCACCGGCCGCTGTCGTGGTTCGAGGCCAAGGTGATCCAGCGCGTGCCGATGCGCTATCCGGGCTTCATGCGCCGCGTCTACCCGGGTTTCATGCAGTTCGCGGGCTTCGTCGCGATGAATCCCGACCGGCACATGGACTCCCACGTGCAGTACTACCACCACCTGGTCGAAGGTGACGGCGAGAGCGCCGAGGCGCACCGCCGCTTCTACGACGAGTACAACGCCGTCATGGACCTGCCTGCCGAGTACTACCTCGAGACGGTGGAGCGCGTGTTCCAGAAGCAGGCCATCGCCAGGGGCGAGCTCACCGTGGCGGGCGAGCGCGTGCGTCCCGAGGCGATCCGCCAGACCGCGCTCTTCACCATCGAGGGCGAGCTGGACGACATCTCCGGCAACGGCCAGACCGAGGCGGCGCGGGGGCTGTGCAAAGCGATCCCCGAGAAGCGCAAGCAGCACTTCCTCGCCAAGGGCGTCGGCCACTACGGCATCTTCAGCGGCCGCAAGTACCGCGAGATGGTCTATCCGCGCGTCAGGGAGTTCATCGCCTCGCACGCGTGAGGAGGACACTCGCAGCGGCCGCGCTCGCACTCGCCGCCGGCTGCTCAGGCGGCGGCACCTCGGTGAGCTCGGGCCCTTCGGGCTTCGTGCTGGAGTGGTCTTCGGGCGTGACCGCGGCCACGGTGGCCGCAGGCAGCGCCGCCTCGACGCAATCCTTCTCCTCCTCGCGCCTGTCGCTCTCGTGGAGCGCGCCCGCGAACCTCGCGCCCGCGCAGTACAGCGTGATCATGACCGAGGTGGCGAGCTCGATTTCGCGCGCGCTCACCACTACCGCCACCAGCCTCCAGGTCACCGATCTCAAGAGCGCGACCGCGTATCGCATCGAGGTGCGCGCGTGCGACGCCACCCAGTGCTTCACGCAGCCCACGGCCACCACCACGGCGGAGACGCCCGCGGAGGTATGGCACCTGCAGGGCACGGGCCGCACGCTAGCCGGCCTCTCGCGCCTGGTCCCCGACGGCAACGTGAAGCTGCACGTGATGCGGCTGGGCGAGGGGGCGGGCGCCGGGCTCGCGGGACAGCTGCGGCTCTACTACGGGCCTTCAGGTCCCAACAGTCGCGGCCTCGCAGTCGCGGTGAATTCCGGCGTGGCCACCGCCGCCGATCCGGCCTCCTACCTTTCGTTCACCAGCCGCGCGGGCGCCTCGGGCCTCACCGATCCCGCGAGCGCGAGCCCCCTGGTTCGCAGCGTCGCCACCGGCCAGGCGGTCGCGCTGGCCTCGAGCCCGCGCGTGCGCCTCTACTTCGAGGCGCTCGGCAGCGACAACCGCACGCGCATCATGTCGGTCGACTCGCAGGACGGCTATGCGGGCCTGGATTTCAACGCGGGCGCTGCCACGACGTGCTCGACCGCGGCCGATTATTTCGCGGGAGGAGGGTGCGCACCGACCGTCGCGATCGGAGTCGAGGGCGACGTGGCGTCGGGTTGGCCGCGCATCCAGAACGCGCGCCAGTTCAAGATCGGCGTGGCGACCGCGACTGATTGGCGTTGGGACGCCGCCGCGGGCAGCTTCATGGTGTTCACCACCGACGGCATCGCCGGGTGCTCGACCGCATCTCCCAACCAGGCGTATGCGGTCTGGAGCGGCGCCCGGTGGGACGTGCAGTACCTCGCCAACGGGTGCCCCAGGCTTTTCGCCAGCATGCAGGCGGCGCACCCGCTGCACCTGGGCGGCGCGCGCTACAAGCTTTACTACGGCGATCCCTCCGATGCCACCGGCCGCCTCGCGGGTTCGATGCTGCCTTTCCTCGGGCCGAAGAAGGTCCTGTATGCCGATGGCGCGCTCACCGGTGATGCGGCGCGCGTCGACTTCGAGGACTGGGAGGCGACCGCGCGGGGCCGCGGCCTCACCTTCCTCTGGCCCGACGGCACCGCGATGGATGCCGCGGCCGAAGGCTACATCGACGACTTCAGCATCGTGGCGCCCACCGGCTCGCTCGCGCTGCAGGTGCTGTATCTTGCGATCACCGACGGCACCGTCGTGCCTTTCACGGCAGTCGCGGTGCTGCTTAATCCCTAGACCGGCGTTCGGCGCCCCGCCCAGGATTCCTTCCACCATCTGGAGGATGACAGGGCCTTGCCAATCTGCAACTATCGCGAGGGCGTCGCGCCTGGGGAGGCCGGCGATCTCGCATCTGGTATCGAGACTAGGGGGAGAAGCGCCATGGCTTTGCACGCAATCATTCGCGCGGTGAAGGCGCATTCCGGGCGGGGCTCTGCGCTTGGGCGCCTGCTTCTCGCTCTGGCGCTGATACCCAGTGCCACGGGGCTCAGCCATGGCGCCGGGCTTACCTTCTCCTGGACTGGATCAGTCAGCTCCCTGTGGTCCGCTCAGGCGAACTGGAATCCGCAGGGCGTTCCCGGCACCGGGGACAACCTCGCATTCCCCGCGGGAGCAGCTTTTGCGGTCCAGACGAATGACCTTCCCGCTGGCACGGTAATCAACATCATCCAGTTCAATGGCCAGAACTACCAGCTTGGCGGCAACGGGATTGCGCTGACTGGGGGCGTGAACGGCGGGGGCGGCAACACTTTCAACCTGCCGATCCAGCTTGCGGCGGATGCCTACCTGGACGCG
>JBKJTM010000007.1:0-6313 GCA_046590805.1 Usitatibacter sp. | reverse complement strand
AGGCGGAGGACCTCGCGATGGTCGGCGACTCCCTCGACCAGGACGTGCTCGCGCCGCGCAACTTCGGCATCTACACGGTCTGGTTCAATGCCACGGGCGCCGCGGCGCCGCCCGAGGTCGCGTCGGTGGCGAGGCTCGTCGATGCCGTGCCGCTCGTCGATGCGCACTTCCGGAGACGGCGTTGAGCCACGACGAGCTGCTGCTCACGCCCTACTCGCCGCTCTGGCCCGCGGTCTTCGACCTCGAGCGCCGGCGGCTGCTGGAGATCTTCAACGACGCGGTCGCGGTCGAGCACATCGGCAGCACCGCGGTGCCGGGGCTGGGCGCCAAGCCGATCATCGACGTGATGCTGGGCGCCCCCGATCTCGCGCTGATCGAAGCGCGCATCCCCGCGCTGGTCGAGGAAGGCTATCGATACGTGCCGGAGTTCGAGAAGGCGATGCCCGACCGGCGCTACTTCACCAGGCTCGAGCGCCCGCCGGGCAAGTTCCACCTGCACGCGGTCACCCTCGACAGCCCGTTCTGGGCGCGGCATCTCGCCTTCCGCGACGCGCTGCGCGCGGACGAGTCGCTCGCGCGCAAGTACTGGCGCCTGAAGCAGCACCTCGCGGCGCGCCATCGCGACGACCGCGCCGCCTACGCCGAGGCGAAGAGCGACTTCATCCGCTCGGCGATCGCGAAGGGCCCGTGAAGCCACGCCGGCACGAGGCGCGGTGATGGCGCCGGCCCGGCTTCATGAACGGTTCCCCGGCCGGGCGTTGCGCGTGTGCTGCGACATCTGCGCGGGCGTGGGCGGCCTGGTGCTGCTGGCGATGGCCGCGATGACGGTCACGAGCGTCGTCGGGCGCGCCTTGTTCTCGAAACCGATCCTCGGCGACGTCGAGCTGGTGCAGATCGGCACCGGCGTGTGCATCGCGCTCTTCCTGCCCTATACCCAGTTTCGCGGCGGCAACATCATCGTCGACGTGTTCACCGCACGCGTGCCCGCGAGGGCGAGGGCGTTGATGGACGGATTCGGCACCCTCCTCTACACGCTGGCGCTGGCGCTCATTTGCTGGCGCCTCCTCGCCGGCGGCATCGCGTCGCGCGAGTCGCAGGAAACCTCGATGCTGATGGGGTTCCCGATCTGGATCGCCTACATGCTGATGGTGCCGGGGCTCGCGCTCGCGGCGGCGATCGGCCTGTACCACACGGCGCTCCACTGGCTTGCCCGCGCGGAGGAGACCGATCGGTGAGCAGCCTCGCGACCGGCCTCGCCCTGTTCGGCGCGATGCTCGCGCTGATGGCGATCCGCGTGCCGATCGCGATCGCGATGTTCGTGCCGGGCGCGGTCGGCTACGTGATCCTCTCCGGCTGGGCGCCGCTCGCCGCCCACCTGAAGGGGGCGGTGTACGGGAGGATCTCGGTCTACGACCTGTCGGTCATCCCGCTCTTCATGCTGATGGGCGCCTTCGCCGTGAATGGCGGGCTTTCGAAAGCGCTGTTCGAATTCTGCAACGCGCTCCTCGGCCGCTTCAAGGGCGGCATGGCGATGGCCGCCGTGCTCGCCTGCGCTGCGTTCGGCTCGATCTCGGGTTCCACGGTCGCCACCACGGCGACCATCGCGCAGGTCGCCTACCCGGAGATGCGCCGCATCCGCTACTCGGGGCGCTTCGCCACCGCGTCGCTTGCCGCCGGCGGCACGATGGGGCTGCTGCTGCCGCCTTCCGTGACTCTCATGGTCTACGCGATACTCACCGAGCAGAACATCGTGAAGACCTTCCTCGCCGCCTATGTGCCGGCGATGCTGGCGGCCGCCGGTTACATCCTCGCCATCGCGGTGTATGTCCGCTTGCGCCCCGCGCACGCGCCCGCCGCGCGGGCGGCGAGCGGCGCCGAAGTGCGGAACAGCGCGCTGCGCGTCTGGCCGATCGTCACCATCTTCCTGGCGGTCTTCGGCGGCATCTACGGCGGCCTCTTCACCGCGACCGAGGGCGCCTCCATCGGCATGCTGCTCACCTTCGTGGTCGCGGTGGCCGGCCGCGGGATGACGCGCGCGGGCTTCGTGGAATCGATCCGCGGCACGGCGCAAACCAGCGGCATGCTGTTCATGATCTTCATCGGCGCGGACATGATCAACGCCGCCCTGGCGCTGTCGCAGCTTCCCAGCCACCTCGCCGGCGTGGTCGCGGCGGCCGAGATCGCGCCGATCGTGGTGATGGCGGCGATCATGCTGTTCTACGTTGCGCTCGGCAGCGTCATGGACGAGATGTCGATGATCCTGCTCACCGTGCCGGTGATCTTCCCGGTGGTCATGGGCCTCGACTTCCACGGCCTGGGCGCGGTGGAGAAGGCGCTATGGTTCGGTATCCTCATCCTTACGGTTTGCGAGATCGGCATGATCTTTCCCCCGGTGGGCCTGAACGTCTACATCATGAATTCGCTCGCCCGCACCGTGCCGATGAGCGAGACCTACAAGGGCGTGGTGCCCTTCCTGGTCACGGACTTCATCCGCCTCGCGCTGCTGATCGCTTTCCCCGGCATCACGCTGTGGCTGGTGAGGATGCTGGCCTGAAAATTCGAGAACAAGGAGAAACCATGCGTAACGTATTCCGGCAACTGGGCGCTGGCCTCGCGGCGGCGCTGCTCTGCGCTCCCGTCTTCGCGCAGCAACCCGTCGTGCTCAAGGTGGCGCACTTCCTGCCGCCGAGCTCGAACGCCCACCAGAACATCATCGTGCCGTGGTGCAACAAGCTGGAGAAGGACTCCGGCGGCGAGCTCAAGTGCCAGATCTATCCGGCGATGCAGCTGGGCGGCACGCCGCCGCAGCTCTTCGACCAGGCGCGCGACGGCGTGGCCGACATCGTCTGGACGGTGCCGACCTACTCGGCCGGGCGCTACACCAGGACCGAAGTCTTCGAGCTGCCGTTCATGACGGTGAACGCCAAGCAGGGCTCGGCGGCGCTCTGGGAGTACACGCACAAGCACTCGCTCGAGGAGTTCAAGGGCGTGAAACCGATTTTCATGCACACCACCGAGGGCTACCTGCTGAATTCCAACAAGCTGGTGAGGGGCATCGAGGACCTGAAAGGCATGAAGATCCGCACCGCCACGCGCCTGTCCGCCCGGATGGTGGCGGCGCTCGGCGGCACCCCGGTGCAGATGCCGCTGCCCCAGGTTCCCGACGCGATCTCCAAGGGCGTGATCCAGGGCGCGCTGGTGCCATGGGAAGCGCTGCCCGCCACCCGCCTGCACGAGATCGTGAAGTTCCATCTCGACGTGGCGCCGGGCTCGCCCCGGTTCGCCAACAGCATCTTCGTCTTCGGCATCAACCAGGCGAAGTACGACTCGCTCACGCCGCGGCAGAAGAAGGCTGTCGACGACAACTCGGGCCTCGCGACTTCGGTGTGGGCCGGGGAGAAAGGCTTCGATGCCATCGTGGAGCCGCACTCGAAGCTCGCCCGCGACCGTGGCAACACCATCACGGTGATGAGCGGCGAGGAGCTCGAGCGCTGGCGCAAGGCCACCGAGAGCCTCTACGAGGAGTGGATCCGGGAAGTCGCCGCCAAGGGCGGCGACGGCCAGAAGCTGCTCGCCGAGGCGAGGGCGATCCTCGCCAGGGCACCCAGGTAGCGGCTACGCGAGCGCGGTGGCCTTCGCCGGCGCGACCTCTTTCACGCCCATCTCATTCAGGGTCCCGCCCACGGCCGCCACCACGTTGCGCATCTCGTTGTCGTCGATGGCGCCGATGCAGCCGACGCGGAAGGTCTCCACCTGGGTGAGCTTGCCGGGATAGAGCACATAGCCGCGCGCCTTCACCTTCTCGTAGAACGGCTTGAAGGCATAGGCGGGATCGGCCGGCGCGTGGAAGGTGACGATGATCGGCGCCTGCACCGCGCGCGGCAGGAAGGTGCGCATCCCCAGCGCCGACATGCCATCGATCAACGTGTCGCAGTTCTTGCGGTAGCGCGCGCCGCGCGCGGCCACGCCACCCTCGCGCTTGAACTGGTCGAGCGCCGAACGGAAGCCCGCCACCACGTGCGTGGGCGGCGTAAACCGCCACTGCGAGGTCTTCTGCAGGTAGGTCCACTGGTCATACAGGTCCATCGCGAGCGAGTGCGAGTTGCCCTGGCATTTCTCCAGCACCGCCTGGCGCGCGATCACGAAGCCCATGCCGGGCGGCCCCTCGATGCACTTGCCCGAGGCCGCGATCACCGCGTCGATGCGGCTCTTCGAGACATCGATCTCGAGGGCGCCGAAGGAGCTCATGGCGTCGACGATGAGTCCCTTGCCGGCACGCTCGCAAGCGGCGGCGATCTCGGCGAGCGGGTTGAGGATCCCGGTGCCGGTCTCGCAATGAACCTGCGCCACGTGGGTGATCGCGGGATCCATGGCGAGCGCACCCGCGACCATGGCGCCGGTGGGATGCCGGTCCTCCGGCAGGTCCAGCGCGACTGAAGCGCGGCCGAGATACTTGAGGATCTTGAGAATCCGCTGGCAGTAGGCGCCGTTCTGCGGCACCAGCACCTTGCCGTCGCGGGGCACCAGGGTGCCGATCGCCGCCTCCACCGAAAAGGTGCCGCTGCCCTGGAGCGGAACGCACGCGTGCGTCCCCGCGCCGTTGACGACCTCGACCAGGTCGCGGCACAGCGAGGCGGTGATGGCATTGAAGGACGCGTCCCACGAGCCCCAGTCGCGCAGCATCGCCTGCTTGGTCTCGAGCGACGTGGTGAGCGGGCCGGGGGTGAGGAGTATCGGGTCGTTGCCACGGATCATTTCGATTCCTTTCTATTGCCGCCATGCCTGCGTAGAACGATCCAGCCAGATCTGCAGGAAATAGTAGACCAGGCACACCGTGGCGGAGGTCGCCACGACCAGCGTCGCCATCGCGGCAGCGGCGCCGATGTCGCCCGCCTCGTCCAGGTTCACGATCGCCACCGAAGCCAGCATCGTCTTCGGCGAATACAGGAACACCACGGCCGAGACCGTCGTCATCGCGTTCACGAACAGGTACCGGCTGATGTCGAGCATGGTCGGCAGGCACACCGGCAGCGTGACGGTGAAAAACGTCCGCCAGAAAGGCACCTTGAGCGAGGCCCCGACCGACTCGAACTCGTTATCGATCTGTTTCAGCGCCGTCACCGCCGTGAGGTGCGACGAGGTGTAGTAGTGCACCACGGTATTGAGCACCAGGATCGCCATCGTCCCGTAGAGGAAGTGCAGCGGATTGCCCGCCTCGACGAAGAAGAAGATGTAGCCCAGGCCGAGCACCATGCCGGGGATGCCCATCGGCAGCACCGCCATGAGGCGCACGAACGGCCGCCACGCATCGAGCCCGCGGGTCTTCTCGAGCAGGTAGGCGACTCCGAAGATGAACGCCGCGCCAAGCGTGGCGCACCAGAAGCCGAGCGTGACACTCGTGGTGTAGGCGCCGAACATGCCGGCCTCGACCAGCCCCATGCGGTAGTGGTCGAGGGACATGGAGAAGTTGTAGGGCCACAGCTTCACGAACGAGGCGTACACCGCCATCCCCAGCACCGATAGCAGCAGCAGCCCGATCACAAGGCAGTACGCGGTCATCGCCCAGTCGAAGCCGCGCGAGGGCCGCGGCACGTAGGGCACCGAGCGCGCCGACAGCAGCGCCGACTGCCGCCGCTGCACCCAGCCCTCCGCCACATAGGTCACCGCGACCGGCAGCAGCAGGATGATGCCGACCACCGCGCCCTTGGAAAAATCCTGCTGGCCGATCACCAGCTTGAAGATGTCGGTGGCGAGCATGTTGAAGTTGCCGCCGATCACCTTCGGGATGCCGAAATCGCTGATCGCATACGTGAACACCACCATCGCCGCGCTGATCAGGCCGTACTTGGCGCCGGGGACGGTGATGGTCCAGAACTTGCGCGCTGTGGAAGTTCCGAGCGCGTCCGCCGCTTCGTAGAGACGCGCGTCGGTGAGCGACAGCGCGGTCGCGAGGATCATCAGCGCGTGGGGAAAGGTGGCGAACACCAGCGACATCACGATGCCTGGCGCGCCGTAGATCTGGCCGCCGAAAAGGAGCGCCTTCAGCACGCCCTGGTTGCCGAACCAGAAGATGAACGAGATCGCCGCCAGCAGCGAGGGTGCGAGGATCGGTACCAGCGCCACGTTGCGCAGCAACGCCTTGAAGCGCATGCAGCTCCTCGTGAGCCCGTAGGCGAAGGCGAACGCGAGCGGGATGGTGATCAGGGTGACCAGCGTCGAGACCCAGACGCTGTTCCAGATGGAGCGCGCGAGCGCCGGCGTGCGGAAGTAGTCGGCGAAGTTGAGGAAACCGACCCAATTGCCGGCGCGGTCC
>JBKJTM010000401.1:0-2998 GCA_046590805.1 Usitatibacter sp. | reverse complement strand
CGCAACGCCATCTACCGCGAGATGAAGCGCCTGCTGCTCGCCTACGCGCCCTCGCGCCTGGGCGTGCACCGCATCTACAACCACCTGCAATACCCCTGGGTAAAGGGGTACAAGAAGCATCCGATCCTGTACACCAACTTCAAGTACCTGGATCTCGACGTGGGGACCCAGCAGGTCGCCACCCGGTAAGACCCCAAAAGGGAGAGGACACCAGAACATGACCGCTTATGTGATACGCCGCCTGTGGCAGATGATCCCGACGATCTTCGGGGTGATCCTGCTCATCTTCTTCCTGTTCAACTGGGTGGGGGGAGACCCCGCGCAGGTGCTCGCGGGCAAGATCTCCAACCCCGAGCAGATCGCCAACATCCGCAAGCAGCTCGGCGTCGACCAGCCCGTCTGGTACCAGCTGTGGGTGTTCGTGCAGCAGGTGTTCACCTTCGACTTCGGGCGCAGCTGGTCCACCAACGAGGAGGTGTCGCGCATCCTCCTCACCCGCGTGGGCCCGACGCTCACCATCATGGTCCCGGTGCTGCTGATCGAGACGGTGCTCGCGGTGCTGTTGGCGATCTTCGTCGCGTACGTGCGCGGCTCGGTGACCGACCGCACCATCATGATCATCTGCACGGTGGCGATGTCGGTGAGTTTCCTGGTCTACATCATCGTGTTCCAGTGGCTGTTCGGCTTCATCCTCGGCTGGTTCCCGGTGCAGGGCTGGAGCGAGAGCTTCTGGAAGAACCTCGTCACCTATGCGCCATTGCCGATCATGCTGGCGGTGTTCGTGGGCCTCGCGCCCCAGCTGCGCCTCTACCGCTCCTTTTTCCTGGACGAGATCAACCAGGACTACGTGCGAACCGCGCGCGCCAAGGGTGTGCCGGAGAAGACGGTGATGCTGAAGCACGTCCTGAGGAACGCGATGATCCCGATCCTCACCAACATCGGCATCTCGCTTCCCGGGGTGTTCGTGGGCTCCTTCCTGCTGGAGGTGTTCTTCTCGATCCCGGGGCTCGGGCGCGAGATCATCACCGCGGTGAACCGCAGCGATTTCCCGGTCATCAAGGCGGTGACCGTGTACCTCGCGGTGCTCACCATGATCATCAACCTGCTGGTCGACGTGATGTACAAGTACGTCGACCCGCGCGTGAGCTTCAAATGACCCCCCTCGTCATCCCGGCGCAGGCCGGGATCCAATGCATCGGGAGCAATCAATGAGCGCCGTACTCACCAACCCGCCGTCCGCGCCGCGCCAGGCATCCCCCGGCCTCTGGGCGCTGGCCTGGAAGAGGCTCCTCCACGACAACGTCGGCATGATCTCGCTCGCCGTGGTCGTCTTCTTCATCCTGATGATGACCGCCTCCTACTTCGAGATCGTCGCCAAGGACTGGAGCAAGGAGAAGGGCGTCTCCTACGCCAACCCGTCGTTCATGGCGGGCGCCGAGAACCTGGAAGCCAAGGCGATGGCCGAGAAGAAGGGCGGCCCCAGGGTAGCCCCGGTGGACCTCTCCGACATAGACCCGCTCGCCCCGCGCTACAAGGAGTGGGAGGAGCGCGCCGCCAAGATCGCGGTCACCGAGGTGAAGCGCGCCGAGTCGCTGCCCTTCGGCGGAGACAAATGGGGCCGCGACGTGCTGCAGAAGGTGATCAAGGGCTCGGAAGTCTCGATCTTCGTCGGCCTTACCGCGGCGATCTTCGCGACCATCATCGGCACCATGCTGGGCGCGGCCGCCGGCTACTGGGGCGGGTGGGTGAACGACTTCCTCGAGTGGTTCTACAACATCTTCACCTCCATCCCCTACATCCTGCTGATCCTCGCCTTCGCCGCGGTCGCCACCTCCACCGGCAAGTTCGGCAAGGGGATCCTGCCGATCGTGCTGATCCTCTCCCTCACCGGCTGGACCGGCATCTACCGGCTGATCCGCGCCGAATACATCAAGCACGGCAGCCGCGAGTACGTGAAGGCGGCGCAGGCGATCGGCGCGAGCAACATGTCGCGCATGTTCGTGCACATCCTCCCGAACGTGAGCCACGTCGCCCTGGTGCAGCTTTCCCAGCACACGGTGCAGTTCATCAAGGCCGAGGTGATCCTCTCCTTCCTCGGCTTCGGCGTTCCCGTCGACATGGTCTCGTGGGGCACGATGCTCGCCGAGGCGCAGAACGAGCTGGTGATCGGCAAGTGGTGGCAGCTCTTCGCCGCCGGCGCCAGCATGGCGGTGCTGGTGACCGCCTTCTCGCTCCTCACCGATTCGCTGCGCGACGCGCTCGATCCGAAACTGAAATGACGACTGGAAAAGACTCCATGCGATCCTCACCCGTCGTCAATCCGGAGCAGTCCGGGGTCCAGGCCCCGATCCTGCAGGTCCGGGACCTCGACATCCGCTTTCGCGTCGACCGCAAGTCCGAGCCGTTCCGCGCGGTGAAGGCAATCTCGTTCGACATCCCCCTCAACAGCACCGTGGCCCTGGTGGGGGAATCGGGCAGTGGCAAGAGCGTGACCGCCATGGCCATTCTCGGGCTCCTCCCGGAAAACGCCATCGTGGGCGCCGGGAGCCGCATCACTTATACCGAGGGAAAGCCCGGCGCCGCGGGCGGCATGGACCTCCTCAAGGCCTCGATGGGCCAGCTGCAGCACATCCGCGGCAAGGCCATCTCGGTCATCTTCCAGGAGCCGATGACGTCATTGAACCCGGTGTTCACCGTGGGCGAGCAGATCGCCGAGGTGCTTCGCCTGCACATGGGCATGAGCGGCTCCCAGGCCAAGGCGCGCGTGGTCGAGTTGCTGAACGAGGTCGGCATTCCCGACCCGCAGCTGCGCGTGAATTCCTATCCCCACGAGATGTCGGGCGGGCAGCAGCAGCGCGTGATGATCGCCATGGCGATCGCGTGCGAGCCCAAGCTGCTGATCGCCGACGAACCGACCACGGCGATCAGCAGCTTGGGCTCGCACGCGATCGCCATGGCGATCATCACGCGCTGCTGCTGCCCGCCCGACATCTCGTGG
>JBKJTM010000323.1:0-2500 GCA_046590805.1 Usitatibacter sp. | reverse complement strand
TGCTGCTCACCTCGAGCCCGAGGAGAACGTGGTTGAGCGGCAGCAGGCGGGAGACCAGGTTCATTACGCGCGGATTCTATACCTGCGGGATGCGCTTGATGCTCGCCGCATGTTTCACCTGAAAGCGTTCCTTGTACTTGATCACCTGGCGGTCGAGCTTGTCGATCAGGCCGTCGATCGCCGCGTACATGTCGCCCTCGTGGGCCTGCACATGGATGTCCTTGCCCGACAGGTGCACGTGGATGTCCTTGCCCGACAGGTGCACGTTCGCTTCGATCTTCTGGTCGAGCTTCTCCACCGTCATGATCACGTTCACCTCGATCACGTGGTCGAAATGCCGCTCGATGCGCGCGAGCTTGGAGGTGACGTACTCGCGGATCGCGGGGGTGATCTCGACGTGGTGGCCGGTGAGGTGCAGGTTCATCTCGAAGCTCCTTTGCGCGTGGGACTGCCGGGTCCTGGAATCTAGATCGACTTGCGAAGGTTCGCGGGCTGGATGTGCATGGCCTCGCGATACTTGGCCACGGTCCGCCTGGCCACCTGGATGCCTTGCTGGGCGAGGATGTCGGAGATGCGATGGTCGGACAGGGGCTTCTTGCCGTCCTCGGCCGCCACCAGCTGTTTTATCAGAGCACGGATCGCGGTCGCCGAACAGGCGCCGCCCGTGTCCGTTGAAACGTGGCTGCCGAAGAAGTATTTCAATTCGAAGATGCCGCGCGGGGTGAGCATGTACTTCTGGGTGGTGACGCGCGAGATGGTGGACTCGTGCAGGCTCACGGCCTCGGCGATCTCGCGCAGCACCAGCGGGCGCATCGCCACCTCGCCGTGCTCGAAGAAGTTCTTCTGCCGGTCGACGATCGCCTGGGTCACGCGCAGGATGGTGTCGAAGCGCTGCTGCACGTTCTTGATCAGCCACCTCGCCTCCTGCAGCTGCCCGGCGAGGTGCTTGCCGCCGTTCCCGCGCGAGGACTGGAGGATGTCGGCGTACATCTTGTTGATGCGCAGCCGCGGCATCGCGTCGTGGTTGAGCGTCGCTCCCCAGCGCCCGCCCACCTTGCGCACCACGACATCGGGGACCACGTAGCGCACGTCGCCGCTGCCGAAGCCGCGGCCGGGCTTGGGGTCCAGGGTGAGGACGAGCGCGTGGATCTCGCGCAGCTCGTCCTCATCCACGCCGAGCAGGCGCTTCAACCGATTGAAGTCGCGCGCGGCGAGGGTGTCGAGGTGCCTGGCGACCAGCTCGATCGCCTGCGTCCGGCTCGGGACATCGTCGGGCATCGCCTTCAGCTGCAGCACCAGGCACTCCGCCACGTCGCGCGCGCCGACGCCGGTGGGCTCGAGGTTCTGCACGTGGCGCAGCGCGATCTGCAACTCCTCGATGTCCACGTCGGACATCGCGGCGAGCGCGGATTCGCGCAGCTCCTCCAGGTCCTGCTTGAGGTAGCCGTCCTCGTCGAGGTGGCCGACGACGAATTCCGCGATCAGCTTGTCGCGGGGCGTGAGGCCGGTGAGCGAGATCTGCTGCAGCAGGTGCTCCTGCAGGGTGGGCTCGTGGGCGGCGAACTGGGTGAAGTCGTCGCGATCGTCGTCGTCGCGCCGGGAGCTGCCGGTGGGCGAGTGCTCCTCGCCGAAGCCGTGCTCCTCGGCGAAGCTCGGCGGCTCCTCGCGCGCCTCGGGCGCGGGTGCGGATTCAGGCTCGGGCGAGGCGCCGTTGGTCGGGGGCGGGGCGGACTCGTCGGGCGGGCCCAGGTCGGAGCGCTCGAGCAGCGGATTTTCCGCGAGGTAGCGCTCGAGCTCCTGGTTGAGCTCGACCGTCGACAGCTGCAGCAGGCGGATTGACTGCTGCAGCTGAGGAGTGAGGGTGAGGTGTTGCGATAGCTTGAGCTGGAGGCTGTGTTTCATGTCGAGGGTCCCCGGAGGAACTGACTATCCGCTAGAGGCGGAAGTTCTCTCCGAGATACACCTTGCGAACCGCTTCATTGTAGATGATCTCCTGCGGCTTTCCGAAGGCGAGCACCGTGCCCTGGTTGATGATGTAGGCGTGGTCGCAGATGCCGAGCGTCTCGCGCACGTTGTGGTCGGTGATGAGCACGCCGATGCCGCGCGACTTGAGGTAGCCGATGATCCGCTGGATCTCGATCACGGCGATGGGGTCGATGCCGGCGAAGGGCTCGTCCAGCAGAATGAAGCGCGGCTGCGTGGCGAGCGCACGCGCGATCTCGACCCGGCGGCGCTCGCCGCCCGAGAGCGCCAGCGCCGGCGAATCGCGCAGGTGGTCGACCCGCAAGTCCTGCAGCAGCGAAGTGAGGCGCCGGTCGATTTCCGTGCGGCTGAGCGGCTCGCCATCGTCGTCCCGCTGCAGTTCGAGCACAGCCCGGACGTTTTCCCCGACATTGAGCTTGCGGAAGATCGACGCTTCCTGAGGCAGGTACGACAGTCCCAGCCGGGAACGCCGGTGGATCGGCATATGCTCGACCGAGCGGCCGTCAATTGAAATCTC
>JBKJTM010000264.1:0-12626 GCA_046590805.1 Usitatibacter sp. | reverse complement strand
ATGACCCACGAGATCTCGAGCGTCGCGCCGGCCGCGGCACCGGGCGGCGGGCGATGAGCGTGGCGCCCCTCTCGCAGCCCTGGCGCCTCGCCTCCGGGGGCGCGGTCGACCGGTCCGCCACCCTCGATTTCACCTTCGACGGCAAGTCCTATCGAGGCCACCCCGGCGACACCCTCGCCTCGGCGCTGCTCGCCAACGGGGTGCGTTTGGTCGGACGCAGCTTCAAGTACCACCGGCCGCGCGGGATCTACGGCACCGGACCGGAAGAGCCCAATGCCCTGGTGACGCTCGACCGGGAAAGCGATGCGGAGCCCAACACGCGCGCAACCACCACGGAGCTCTTCGACGGGCTCGTCGCGCGCAGCCAGAATCGCTGGCCGTCGCTCGCCTTCGACCTCATGGGCATCAACGATTTCTTTTCCGCGCTAATCCCCGCGGGCTTCTACTACAAGACCTTCATGTGGCCCGGGACATTCTGGATCCACTACGAGAAGCATATCCGGCGCGCCGCGGGGATGGGCCTGGCATCGCGCGGCCCGGATCCCGCGAGGTACGAGCGCAACAACGTGTTTTGCGACGTCCTCGTCGTGGGAGCGGGCCCGGCGGGAATCGCGGCGGCCCTTGTCGCGGCCCGCTCGGGCGCGCGCGTGGTGCTCGCCGAAAGCGAGCCCTTGCCCGGCGGTGCGCTGCTTCGGGAAGCCGAGGCGATCGACGGCAGGCCGGCCGGCGATTGGGTCGCGCGCGCGATGGCCGAGCTGCTCGCGATGGAAAACGTGAAAGTGATGGAGCGCACGACGGTGTTCGGCTATTACGACAACAACGTGCTGGGCGCGATCGAGCGCGTCACCGACCATATTGCACGGCCACCGTCGCACCTGCCGCGGCAGAGGCTGCACGTCATTCGCGCGCGCCGCGTGGTGCTCGCGACCGGCGCCATCGAGCGGCCGATGGTGTTCGAGAACAACGACCGGCCCGGCGTGATGCTCGCCGCTGCGGTGCGCACTTACGTGAAGCGCTTCGCGGTCGGCCCCGGACGGCGCGCCGTGGTGTTCACCAACAACGACGACGCCTACCGCACCGCGCTCGCGCTTCACGAGGCGGGCGTCGCGGTGGCGGCGATCGTGGATTCCCGAGCCTTCACGAAGGGCCCCCTGCCCGCCGCCGCCCGCCGGCTGGGGATCGAATGCCTCGAGGCGCACGCGGTGCTGCGCGCCGAGGGCCGGCTTCAGGTGAACGCAGTGCAAATCGTGGCGCTCGGGACGGGCGGCGCGCTCTCGAAGCGGCGCATCGAGTGCGACCTGGTCGCCGTATCCGGCGGCTGGAGTCCCACCGTGCACCTGCAAAGCCAGTCCGGCGGCCGCCCGGTGTACGACGAGGCGATCGCGGCGTTCGTGCCGGGACCTCCGCGGCAAGCCGAGACCTCCGCGGGAGCAGCCACCGGTGCCGCCACGCTTGCGGCATGTCTCGCGCAGGGACACGAGGCCGGGATGCAGGCAGCGAAGGCGGCAGGCTTCGTGCCGCAGGTTTCGCCTCTGCCACGAGCCGAAGGTCCCGAAGCCACTGAGGTCGAGCCGCTGTGGCTCGTCCCTGGCGCGACCCACAAGGCATTCGTCGACATCCAGGACGATGTGACGTCGGCCGACCTGGCGCTCGCCCATCGCGAGGGATACGTCTCGGTGGAGCACCTGAAGCGTTATACGACGCTCGGCATGGGGACCGACCAGGGCAAGACCAGCAACGTGAACGGGCTGGCGATCATGGCTTCCCTACAGGGCCAGTCGATCGCGCGGACCGGCACCACGACGTTCCGTCCGCCGTATGCGCCGGTCGCCATCGGCGCCTTCGCGGGGCGCGAAACCGGTATGCACTACCAGCCGGTCCGGCGCACGCCCATGCACGACTGGCATGTCGCGCGGGGTGCGACGATGGTTGAAGCCGGGCTGTGGATGCGCCCGCGCTGCTACCCGCGCGCGGGCGAGACCTTGCGGGACGCCTACTCCAGGGAGGCCGCGCACGTTCGCAAAGCGGTGGGCCTGATCGACGTTTCGACGCTCGGCAAGATCGATATCCAGGGGCCCGATGCGATCGAGCTCCTCGAGCGCGTCTACGCGAACAACTGGCGCTCGCTCGCCGTGAGCAGGGTGCGCTACGGCCTCATGCTGCGCGAGGACGGCATCGTATTCGACGACGGGACGACGGCCCGATTGGGCGAGCATCACTACTTCATGACGACCACGACCGCCAATGCGGCCAAGGTGCTCGCGCACCTGGAGTTCCTGTTGCAGGTCGTGTGGCCGGAGTTGACGGTGCATGTCACGTCGGTCACGGAGCAGTGGGGAGCGATGGCGCTTGCGGGTCCGCGCAGCCGCTCGGTGCTGGCGCGTGTCATCGAAGGAGGGGAAGCGGCCGCCGCGGATGCGGCCTTGCCTCACCTGGGAGTCGCCAGCGTGGCCGTGGCGGGCGTGCCTTGCCGGGTTTTCCGCATGACCTTCTCGGGCGAGCTGGCCTACGAGATCGCCGCACCCGCGGACCGCGCGCTACAGGTGTGGGAAGCCCTCCTTGCCGCCGGGAGCGCGGAGGCGATCGCCCCGTATGGAACGGAAGCGATGGGCGCGCTGCGCATCGAGAAGGGGCACGTCGCGGGTGCGGAGCTCGACGGTCGGGTCACCGCGGGCGATCTCGGCATGGAACGCCTGCTGAGCGACAAGAAGGATTTTGTGGGAAGGCGGCTCGCACAGCGCCCCGGGTTGCAGGATCCCAATCGTGCGCGGCTGGTGGGCCTAGTCCCGGTCGACCCGAAGGGGCGGCTGCGAGCGGGCGCTCAGCTGGTGGAATCGGTCAACGCCTCCGGCATCACCCCGATGTTCGGACACGTGAGCTCGATGACCTATAGTCCGGCGTTGGAACACGAGATCGCGCTCGGCTTCGTGGCCGGCGGGATGTCGCGTCGCGGCCAGGTGATCCAGGCCGCGTATCCGCTCGCCGACGAGGTGACCGCGGTGCGCGTGGTCGATCCGGTGTTCTACGATGAAAAGGGAGAGCGCTACCGTGGCTGAGCCCGGAGTGACGATCGAAGAGCGCGAGGGCCTGGCGATGGTCCAGGTTTCGGCGTGGGCTCCAACCGCCGAAGCGGCGGGCGTGCTCGTCGCCCGATCGGTCGGCTTGCGGCCGCCGGTCGAGCCCAATTCCGTCGCTGCGAGCGGGCAGACCCGCATCCTCTGGCTCGGGCCGCATCGCTGGCTGATCGCGATGCCGCGCGAGCCCGCGCGCGACTTGCATTCGGAGCTTGCCGCGCTCCTGCCGCCCGATGTCGCGGCGGTAGTGGATCTCGGCGCGGGGCGCCGCGTATTCGCCGTGTCGGGTGCGCGCGTCCGGGACGTGCTCGCCAAGGAGCTGCCCATCGACCTTCATCCCGCGAGATTTCCGCCGGGGCGATGTGTCCAGAGCTCGATGGCCCACGTCGGCGTCCTCGTCCACGCCCTTGAGCATGGCCGGTTCGAGATCTTCGTCTACCGCGCGTTCGCGCAGTATTTGCGCGAGATGCTTACCGACGCGGCGCTGGAATTCACGGCGGCCGCATAGCGATAAAGCCACGGGTCCTCACCGCAAGGAATACGCGCAGCAGCCGAAGGTCGACGGGAGGCGTGATGGGCGGGGCGCTTGATTCCATGTGTCGGAGAGGCGGATCGCCTCGCGCCTCAGAGGATCTGCGACAGGAACGCGCGGGTGCGCTCCTGCACGGGCCGGTCGAAAAGCTCCCCAGGCGATCCGGATTCGACGATCACGCCCCCATCGGTGAAATACACCTCATCTGCGATCTCGCGCGCAAATCGCATCTCGTGGGTCACCAGGATGCAGGTCATGCCCTCCTGGGCGAGCTCCCGGATCGCATTGAGCACTTCCTTGACGGTCTCGGGATCTAGGGCCGCGGTGACTTCGTCGAACAGCATCACCTCGGGGCGCATGGCGAGCGACCGGGCGATGGCCACGCGCTGCTGCTGCCCTCCCGAGAGCTCCCCCGGATAGGCGTCGTGCTTGGCGGAGAGCCCGACTTTCTTCATCAGCGCCACGGCCCGGGCATGCACCTCGGCCTTGTCTTCCCTGAGCACATGGAGCGGCGCCATCATCACGTTTTGCAGCGCGGTCTTGTGCGGAAACAGGTTGTATTGCTGGAAGACCATGGAAACTTCCTTGCGCAGCGCGATCTTCTCCCGGTCGGTCCTGAGCGCATGGACGTCGAAATCGGCGACCCGGATGCTGCCGCGGCTGATCGGCACCAGCCCGTTGATGCAGCGCAGGAGCGTCGACTTGCCGGAGCCGGAAGGCCCGATGACGCAGACGACCCCGCCCTTGGGCACCTCCAGCGAAACGCCCTTGAGCACCTCGACCGCGCCGAACGACTGGTGGACGTCGCGCAGGACGACGATGGGATCAGATGTTGACGGCATAGCGGGCTTCGAGGCGCACCGTCCAGCGTGCTATCGGATAGCAATAGAGGAAGAACCAGAACAGCACGTAGCTGTAGAAGGCGAGCAGCAGGCCCGGGCGGTTCTCCGCGCTCAGGGCCTGCCGGGTCAAGGTCATCATTTCGCCCACGCCCACGATCGACACCAGCACCGTCGCCATGGTGAGGATGGCGTAGAGATTCATCCAGGGGGGCAGCATGCGCTTCACGCATTGCGGCAGGATGATCATCCACATGGTCTGGCGGCGTGTGAAGGCGAGGGAAGCCGCGGACTCCCACTGGGTGGTCGGGATCGACTGCACGGCGCCCCGCAGGATCTCGGAGACATTGGCCATCACCGGCAACGCGAGCCCGAAGGTCGCCTTGACCCAATCGGGCAGCGGGATGGTCACGCCGAAAAGGGTGACCTGGAAGGGAAGCAGGAACATGCAGTAGAAAAGGAGAACCAGCCACGGTGCGTTGCGGAAGAAGTGGGTGACCAGCCAGGCGCCCCTCCTCACCGGCGGCACGCGGGAAATCTGCGCGAACCCGAGGAAGAGCCCCGCGATAGTGCCAAGCGTCATGGCGAGCGCGCTGATGGCGAGGTTGAAGACGAATCCGCCGAGCAGTACCGGCGTCCACTTCCAGATCGTGGCCAGGATCGAGGGGTGGCCCGCAGCGCCTTGCGCCTGCGCCATGGCGCAGCCGGCCACGAAGAGCGCCAACAGCACGACGCCGTGCGAGGCCTGCAGCCGCAGCATCGGAAAGCCCAAGGCGCGCTCGGCGGCCGCGGAGCGCGCCAGCTGCGCCGCCCTGGGCAGGAGCACCGGCAGGTCGGTCATGCGCCGAACCCCGGCACGTGGATGGCACGCTCCCAGCGATGCATCACATACACCAGCAATCCCACCAGCAGGAAGTAGGAGAGCAGCAGCACGTTCATCATCACCGGCACGTTGAGCTCGTCCGACCAGATCTGGCTGGAGACGTAGAGCATCTCCGGGACCGCGATCGCATAGGCGAGCGTGGTGGTCTTCACCAGGTTCACCAGGTTGTTGTTGAGCGCGGGCAGGCTGATGCGAAATGCGAGCGGCAGGACAATGAAGACATAGGCCCGCAGCCGGCTGAAGCCGAGCGACTCCGCGGCCTCGATCGTGGTCTTCGGCACCGCCTCGATCCCCGCGCGGAATATCTCGACATTGAAGGCGCCGGCGAAGAAAGAGAGCGAGATGATCGCCCAGGTCACATTGCTCACCGCCGGGACCGCGTTACCGGCGGCGTCCACCCCGCCCAGCAGGCTGCCAATGCCGAAATAGAAGAAGTAGAGCTGGACCAGCGGCGGCGTGTTGCGGAAGAACTGGATGTACCAGTGGACCACGTTGCGGGTGATGCGAAGCCGCGAGCCCTGCAGCCAGGCGCCGGCGACGCCGATCGCCACGCTCAACAGGATGCAGATCGCGGACAACCTCACCGTCATGAGGAAGCCGCTGGCGAATCGCCCGCGATCGAACCTGTCGTAGAAGATCGAGAGGTTGATGCCGGTTGTCTGGTGCAACCAGCGAAACCACTCCCAGAAGGAATCTATTTGTATTTGGCGCTCATGTCTTTGGCGAACGTGGTGTTCTTGACCCCCCACTTGGTCTCGAGCTGGGTGATGAAGCCGGTCTTGTGCCACTCGGTAATGGTCTTCGAGAGGAAGTCCGCGAACGCCTTCTCGCCTTGCTTCACCGCCATGCCCCATGGCACCGGAAGCAGCGAATCGAGCGGCATTTCATACGTGCCCCATTCGGGCTTCTGCAGCTCACCCACGATCGCCGTGTCGTCGTAGGCGAAGCCCACGCAGTTGCCGTTCTTGAGCGCCGCATAGGCTTCGGCCGTCCCGGGGAACGCCACGCCCTCGACGCCGTACTTCTCCTGCAGCTCCTTGTTGTAGAACGCGCCCTGGATCAGGCAGATCTTCTTGCCGCGCAGCTGGGCCCAGCTGGCAACGCGCTGCGACTTGAGCGACATGATGTTGACGCCCGAGGCGTAGTAAACCGGGTCGATGATGTCCACGATCTTGCGCCGCTCGGGCGTGTCGCTCATGGTGGCGATCATCAGGTCGGTCTTGCCTTGCTGCAGGAACTGGATGCGGTTGGACGCGACCACCGGTATCAGCTCGAGCTTCACACCGAGGCGCTTGGCGATGTCGGCGGCGAGATCGGCTTCGAGGCCGACGATCTTGCCCGACGGATCGAGAAACCCGAACGGCCGGTAATCGGCCTTGGTGCCCACGACCAGCACGCCCTTTTTCTTGACGTCGTCGAGCACTTGCGCGCTCGCCGCGGTCGCGCCCATGAGACCCAGCAACAGTCCGGTGGCAATCGCTGCAAAATGTTTTTTGAGCATGTACGTGTCCTCGCCTCTTTCAAAGGTTGATGTTGCGTTACGCGGCCCGCGATGTCTGCGGCCGTGGTACCTGCGTCTTGGATGCCGCGGACGTCCGGACCATCTCGTCCCTGCTTTCGGTCAATGCCTGGTCGAAAATCGTCATTGCGGTGTCGATCTCCTCGCGGCCCACGGTGAGCGGCGGGGCGATGCGCCACACCGAGCCGCGTTCCGGGCGCCGGCGGATGTTCATGCTGAGGCCCAGATCCATGCAGCGTTGGGTGGTCAGCGCGCCGAGCTGGTGATGGGGCTCGCGAGTCTCCCGGTCGCGCACCAGCTCGATGCCGCGCAGCAGCCCCATGCCGCGGATGTCGCCGATCTCTTCGTGGCGCTCCTGCAGGCGCCGCAGGCCCTCGGCCAGATAGGCACCCATTTCCCGGCTGCGCTCGAGCAGATGCTCCCGCTCGATCGTGCGCAGCACGGCCAGCCCCACGCTCGACGGGAGGGGGTCGGAAACGTGCGAGGTGTAGAAGGCGAAACCGCGCTGATGGCAGACGTCCTCGACCTCGTCATTGGTGATGACGGCGGCGAGTGGCATGCCGCCGCCCAGGGTCTTCGATACGGTCATGATGTCCGGGGTGACCCCCAGCCAGCTCGAGGCGAACCAGTAGCCGAGGCGTCCGAACGCGGTCTGCGCTTCATCGAAGATCAGCAGCATGCCGCGCTTGTGCGCCTCGCCCTGCAGCGCATCGAAATAACCTTCCGGCGGGACGATCACGCCGCCCGCGCTGATCACCGGCTCGGCGATGACCGCCGCCGGCGGGCCCGCCGACTGCATGTCGTACATCTCGAAGCCGATCTTCATGCAGGTGCGGTCGCACTTGTCGCGGCAGTGCTTGACCGGGCAGCGATAGGCATTGGGCTCCGGGATGACGAAGGTGCCGGGCATGCCTGGTCCATAGCCTTTGCGGTCGCTCGCGAAAGACACGGAGCCCGCGTTGCCGGTAACGCCATGCCACGAGCCCCCCAGCCCCACAACCTCGAAGCCGCCGGTGCGCAGCTTGGCCATCTTGATCGCCGCCTCGTTGCTCTCGCTGCCGGTACTGAGCAAAAGCGACTTGCGCAGCGGCCTGGGCACGATCTTAGCAAGCGCGGCCGCGAGCTCCACGACGCTGCGCGGAATCATCCCGGAGAACAGATGCAGGGCGGAATCGCAGCTTTGCTTGATGGCGGAGACGATGTTGGGATGGCTGTGGCCCACCGTCGCGCACATCTGACCCGAGGTGAAGTCGAGAATCTTCCTGCCGGCGGCGTCCCAGACGTAGCAGCCTTGCGCCTTCTCCACGATCTCGGGATAGAAGTCGCCGCCGTAGCGAATCAGGTTCTCGTCTTGCGCGCCCATCCGAACATCTCCTCGCCCGCGCAATCGCGGCGGGAACCAGCGCGTAGTCTATATTCTTTTGCGTGGCCCCCTGCCAGCGCCGGGTCAATTCTGGGCGGTGAGGACGGCGACGGGGAAACTTGCCAGCACGCTGGCGATACCCAGCCCGCCCGACTCGACTCGGTGCGTGCGAAGCGTGAAGAGGTCGCGCAAATCCGCTCCCTCCTTGAGGATGCCCAGGTCGAGGCGGGTGTCGCCCCATACTTCGCGGCCGCACGGCACATTTCGCGGCCGGATGCCGAGCCCCGCAACCAGCCTCGGCGCCACCGCGATCACGGTCTCGCCCTCGTGGCGGCGCGCGAACGCGATCAGATGCCGCGAGAGCTCGCCGGTGGCTCGGATCGGGGTATAGCCGCCGTCGCGGAAGAGCGCCTCGCGCTCCCGCCGCAGCTGCAGCATCCGCCACAGCACGTACATCTTCGCGCGCCCATCCTCAAGGCTTTCGAGCATCGCGGCGAGCGCCGGCTCGAGTGGCGCCACGAGCGCCTCCAGGCCCGCCAGCATCGCTTCCCGCCGCGCGTAGTCCACCGGCCGGCGGTTGTCGGGATCGACGAGCGAGAAGTCCCAGGTCTCGGTGCCCTGGTAGGTGTCGGGCACGCCTGGCGAGGCGAGCTTGATCGCCGCCATCGAGAGTCCGTTGAGATAACCCGTCCATGCCACCGGCTGCACCGCCCGCCGCAGGTCGTCGAGGAACAGGTTGCCCTGACGGTCTTCCAGCAGCGCCTGCACGAAGCGGCTCGTGGCCTCCTCGTACGCGGTGTTGGCATTCGCCCAGCTGGTGCGCACCTTGGCTTCGCGCGTCGCCTTCAGCATGTAGGCCGCGATGCGCTCCGCGTACTCCTTCATGCCACCGCCCGCGCCCTCGTCGGCGGGGAAGCTGCCGAGGAGCGTCTGGTAGAGCAGGTACTCGTCGTTGCGCGACGGGGCGGGCATGCCGTCCACCTCGGTCTTGCGCTCGAGGTTCATGCGCGACCACTTGCGCAGTTGCAGGCGCCATTCGGGCACCAGCTCCGAGATCGCGTCGATGCGCGCGCGAACATCCTCGGAGCGCTTGTTGTCGTGGGTCGAGGTGGCGAGCATCGTGTGCGGCCAGTGGCGCGCGCGGTGCGCGCTCGCCTTGTGGAAGCGCGCCGGGGGAAAGCCGAACTCGCCCGGGTCCCCGCCCACGTCGTTCAGCGACGCGAGCCGGTTGTAGATGTAGAACGACGTGTCCTCGACCCCCTTGGCCATGACCGGTGAGGTGAGTTGCTGGAACTTGCGCGCGAATTGGCGCACCTCCGCGGCTAGCGCCGGCGAGCGCGTCGGCAGCTCGCAGGTGAGCGCGTCGCGCAGGAAGTCGAACACGCTCACGTCGGCGGCGCGGCTGTCCATGCGCGCGCGCGCGATCGCCCAGTCGATGTAGCGCCGGTCCTCGGGCCGCACGTGCTCGTCGATGTAGGTGCGGTACACCGGGAAGGCCGAGATCACCTCCGTCAACCCCTCGCGCAGGGTGGTGAAGGTGAAGTCGCGCGTGTTGCGATCGGCGCGCGCGATCCTCGCCAGCCGGCTGGTGAGCACGGTGAGCTCGGAGGCGAGCGCCGAGCGCAGGATGAGGCGCTTGGAGCGCCGCACGATGTCCTCGAAGGGGGTCGCGTCGCCGATGAACGCCTCGTAGGTGCGCGTGAGGCGCGCCTCCGCCGCGGTGTCGATGAAGAGCCCGTTCACCACGTTGGCGAAGCGGTAGCCGGTGGTGCCATGCACCGCCCAGTCCTCGGGCAGGCTCTCGAACGGCGCCACGATCTTCTCCACCAGCACGTAGGTGGGCTTGCCGCACCGGGCCTGCAGCTTCTCGAAGTACGCGCGCGGATCGAAGAGGCCGTCGGGATGGTCGATGCGCAGCGCCCCGACCGCGCCATTCCTCACCAGCTCGAGGATCAGGCGGTGGGTGGCGTCGAACACCGGCGGATGCTCCTGGCGCAACGCCGCAAGGTCGTTGATATCGAAGAAGCGCCGGTAGTTGATGTCGTCCTGCGCCACGCGCCAGTAGGCGAGCCGGAAGGCCTGCCGCTCGAGGAGCTCGTGCAGAGCGTCGAAGCTCGCCGGGTCGTCGGAGCGACCGTTCACCGCCTCGATGGTGCGCTGGATCGCCTCCTCCACCATCGACTGCGAGCGCGCGAGCGTGGCGAGGCGGCCCTTCGACACTTCCTTGCCGAGGATGCGTTCGTCGATGCGCGCGCGCGCGGACTCGTGGCGCCGCGGCAGCCGCCCGAAGGCCTCCATCACCGAGCGCAGCGCCTGCGCCTGGTGCGGATGCTCGCCCTTCGCCTCCAGCTCGCGCACCGCGGCGGCGAGGATGCGCGGGTATTCGTGCGGGTCGACCGGCAGGCGGTGCTCGAAGTAGGCGATCGCGAATGAGCCCGCGGACGCCTCGAAGGCGAGCTTCATCTTCCCGCCGGCGAGCTCGATGCCGTAGTGGTCGCCGAGCACCGGCAGGAGCACGCGGTCGGCCAGGTACTGCGCCGGCGGCTTCCAGTCGATGTCGAAGAAATCGGCGAGCGTGGAGGCGGGGCCGTTCTCCAGCAGGTCCTGCCACCACGCGTTGTCCGCCGCGAGCACGCCCATGTGGTTGGGCACGATGTCCATCATCTGCTCGAGCCCGTGGCGCTTCATCTCGGCCACGAACGCATCGAGGTCCTCGCGGGTGCCGATCTCGGGATTGATCTCGTCGTGGTCGACGATGTCGTAGCCGTGCTTGCTGCCGGGGCGCGCGCGCAGGTAGGGCGAGCAGTAGACGTGGCTCACGCCCAGGCGCGCGAGGTAGGGGATGAGCCGCGTCGCGTCACGGAAAGTGAACTCGCCGTGCAATTGCAAACGATAGGTGGCGCGCGGGATGCGCGCGCGCTCGAGCCCCGCGGGCGCCGTGCGCCGCTCGCGCCGGCCGCCGCGCAGCGCCGCGAGCTGCTTCGCCACGCGCCGGAAGCGTGGGTCCTGCGACCATTCCTCGACGGGCAGCGGCAGCTTGCGCTTCCAGTTCGAGTGCTGGTCGATGGTGCCCGGCAGGTTCGCCTGCTCGGCGAGCCTGAGCACGTCCTCCATCTGCACCACCATCACCGCCGCGGGCGTTCGCGCGAGGAAGGCCTGCACCGCGTCGGCTACCGCCGGCTCGAGCTCGCCCTCGGAGGGCGTGCCGGGCTCGACCAGACCCTCACGCGCCAGGGCCTCCACCAGCGCGGCGCGCGCGTCCCGCCGCTCGGTCTCCTGGCTGGCCATCTGTCCCGCGTCCAGCATCCCGGCGCTGGCGCGCGCCCGCAGGTCCTCGCCTTGCCACCAGCCGGCGAAGGTCGGCAGGTCGTGCGTGGACCAGGCCACCAGCGCTCGGCGCGGGTACTCGCCCGGCGCCTTGAAGCCGCGGCCCTGGCGCTCGAAGAGCAGCAGCCGGTAGGAGAGCACCTCGGACTCGGAGAGCTTCGCGCGCAGCTCGTCCGACACCGTCCCCAGGTCCTCGCCGATGACCAGGCAGCGGTTGCGGTGGCTCTCGAGGGCCACGATGCCGAGCAGGTCGTCGACCGGGTAGCGCACGTAGGCGCCCTCGCCCGGCTTCATGCCCGCCGGCACCCACCAGAGCCGCGCGAGGCCCATCACGTGGTCGATGCGCAGCGCGCCCGCGTGGTTCATGTTGGCGCGCAGCGTCGCGATGAGCGGCGCGTAGGCGGACTGCCTCAAGCGCTCGGGTACCAGCGGCGGCAGCCCCCAGTCCTGGCCGGTGGCGTTGAACTCGTCGGGCGGCGCGCCCACGTGCACGCCGAGCGCGTAGAGCTTCTGGTTCGCCCACGCTTCCGAACCGTCGGGCGCGATCGAGATGGCGAGATCGGCGTAGAGGCCGATGGGCATGCCGGACTCGAGGCAGCGCCCCTGCGTGGCCGCGAGCTGCAAATGCGCGATCCATTGCAGGTACTCGTGCAGGCCGACGCGGTCGGGATGCTCGTCGCAGTAGCGGCTCGCTGCCCGGGAAGACGGGTCACGGTATTCCTGCGGCCAGTCGCGCCACGGCGCGCCGTGGTGCTCGGCGAGCGCTTCGTGCAGCGCGTGGCGGCGCAGCGCCTGGCCGCGCATCTCGCGGAATTGCGCGAACGCGCGCGCGCGCGGCGACGCCTGCCCCAGGTGGCGGCTGCGGAAATTCCCGTGCAGGCGCTCGAACATGTCGCGCTTCGCCTTCGCCACCGCCGCGTAGTCCACCTCCCCGGTGGCGCGCAGAACCGTGCATTGCTCGCGCCATCGCGCGGCGAGCTGCGGATCGCCCGCGGAAAGCTCGGCGAAATCGGCCACCGCGTCGACGTCGATGTAGAGCGGGTTGAAAAAGAGGCGGCTCGACGGGCTGTAAGGGCTCGCGGTGCCCGG
>JBKJTM010000189.1:0-5123 GCA_046590805.1 Usitatibacter sp. | reverse complement strand
TCAGTCTCAAGCCGCGGCTCAACAACGACCGTGGCACCGCGATCCTGGTGGTGGCATCGATCTACGATGCCTGCCACTACTTCCGGCTGTTCCAGAACACGAGTTTCGGCCAGTACTGCGGCATCATCACGTCGTACGAGCCAAATCACAATGCCATCTCCCGCGAGCCCGCCAACAGCGACGAGCGCTACAAGTTCGACACCTACACACTGCATGTCCTGAAGCACAACCAGACGACTAAACAGTACGAGGACGAGGCGAAGCGCCGCTTCATCAAGGAGCCGGCGAACCTCAAGCTCCTGATCGTGGTCAGCAAGCTGCTCACCGGCTTCGACGCCCCGAGCTGCACCTACATCTACCTCGACAACGAGCTGCGCGACCACAACCTGTTCCAGGCCATCTGCCGCACCAACCGGCTCGACGGCGACGACAAGGACTACGGCCACATCGTCGACTTCAAGGAGCTGTTCGGCGAGGTGGAGGAGGCGATCGCCGTCTACAGCTCCGACGAGCTGGACACGGACCAGGGGAGCGGCGGCGACAACAACGTTCACCTGAAGAATTGGCGGGCGGAAGGCCGGAAGAAGGTCGACGAGGCCCGCGAGGCGCTGCGCTACCTATGCGAACCGGTGCCGCTGCCGCGCGATGTGGAGCAGTACCTGCGCTACTTCTGCGGCAGTGCCGCCAACCCGAACGCGCTGAACGAAACGGAGGCGCTGCGGATCTCGTTCTACAAGGCGGTCGCTTTGTTCGTCCGGGCGTTCGCCGCGATCATGGAACTGATCACAAAGCACTACCCTGCCTGGCGGATCGCGCGGGCCGAGCTGAATGAACTGCCTCTGGCGGCAGAGGCGTGGAAAGAGTGAGCGAAGACCACGCGAAAGGCGAAGAAGTGATGATGAGATTTCGCATTGCCGCCGCCGTACCTGGACGAGCAGATCGACGTGATGCGGAGGATGCTGCGCGAGGCGAGTGGGATCACGGCTCGCTAGAAAGGACGGCCATGCGTCTTGCCTTGTTCGTATTCCTCGTCGCATTCCTTCCCCAGGCCTGGGCCGACGACGCGCTGTGGCATAAGCTCAAGACGGAACCGAATCTGGTGGTGTTCATGCGCCATACGGAACCGGCGGGAGGAAATCCGCTTGCGTGGGACGAGAGCGGAAATTGCTCTGGCGAGTCGATGCTGACCGCGGAAGGCAAGGTGCACGCGAAGAGGATCGGCGAGGCTTTCTCCGGGCGCGGCATCAAGCCAGTCGTCATCAGCTCGCCGATGTGTCGTTGCCGGGATACCGCGACGATCGCGTTCACCGGCAAACCCGTATCGGACGGAGAGCTGCGCGAGGTCGCGACCGCCGATGCGGCACGGATGAAGAGCTTCGAGCGCAAGGCCCAGGAGTTGATCTCGCTCCGACGCGGTGCGTTGCCGGTGGTTTTCGTGAGTCATCGTCCCAACATCGACCAGCTCACCATGGAGCTGATCGATTCGGGAGACCTCCTCGTGGGGCGGTCGAGCGCCAACGGTGAAATCGAAGTGCTGGGAAGGATGAAGATTCCATGACGGTCAGGAAGATCGTCGTCGGCGTGCTTTGGTTCGGACGTGCTTCCTCGATGGCCGCGAACTAGTCGAGTTCAGGCCGAACGTTGATTGACGCCTGCCGCACGAGTCCCGCCGCGAGGGTAGCTTCGCGTTATGGTGAGGGATGGACAATCTCCTCGACTCAATGCAATGGCCCGCGATGGCCATCACCCTCGCCGCCGCCTGGCTGGTCGGTTCGCAGTCCAAGCGCAAGCGCAGTTGGGGGTTCTGGCTCTTCATCCTCAGCAACGTCCTGTGGATCGCCTGGGGATGGCACGCCCGCGCCTATGCGCTCATCGCACTGCAGGTGGGACTGTTCGCGCTGAACTTGCGGGGCGCCCGTAAGAACGAGCCGCACAAGTCGTAGCGGACCGCGTCAGGGCAATTGTTTTTTGCGCCGTGTAGGACCGCGCTGACAGACCGTACCTTGCTCCGGGTTTTCTAAACTGCGGAACAATGGACGCAAAGGCGCGCGGTGACTGATCCGGTACTGGTCTACCTCTACACGTACTGGGACGAGGAGTCGCAGTCGCACAAGACCTCTTTCCTGTATGCCACGCAGGAGATGATTCGCGCGGGGCTGGGAACGCCGATCGGGACGAGCGCGCTGAAAGTGGAGCGCGGCGACCTTCGCGATGGCATCTACACTCCCGGCGTAAAGAAGGGCGTGCGCGGCTGATCGACGCGAGCGGTGTGGGACATCAAAGGCAGTAGCGCGAAAAAAAACGGGGCAGGGTATTAACCCGCCCCACAAGGCGCACTCTTTGAAAAGGGAGGCTCCGGCTAGGGAGCAGTACCCGAAGGCACCGAAGCCTATATGAGCAAGGCGTGTGCCAGCCACACTTTTTCTAATCCGATCAAGGATTTGATTGGGCAGTGTCACCCGGCACCGGGCGGCGCGTCTCAACCTGGAGACAGGTTCGCCACTTGGGCGGGTCAAGCCGTTGAAAGCACTGGCGAAATCCGTGTCGTTGTAGAGCGACAGCTACGACGCGTAGCGCCCCAGCTACGTCACTTCGCCTCGGTCTTGAAGACCGCCGCCTCGATCCCGTGGCGCTGCAGGAGCTTGTAGAACTCGGTGCGATTGCGGCGCGCGAGTTTCGCGGCCTGCGTCACGCTGCCCTTGGTGAGCTTGAGGATGCGCGTGAGGTAGTCGCGCTCGAAGCGCTTCCTGGCATCCTCGAACGACGTCATCTCGTGCATCTCGACTTGTATGGCCTGGTGCACGAAGGTCTGCGGGATGATCTCCGTCGGGCAGAGCGCGATCGACTGCTCGACCACGTTGTAGAGCTGGCGTACGTTGCCGGGCCACTTGGCCTGCACCAGCAGCTCGAGCGCCTCGGGCGCGAAAGCCGCCTTGTCGCGTCCGTAGCGGGAGGCCAGCTTGGTGAGGAAGTATTCCGCCAGCATCGCGATGTCCTCGGGCCGCTCGTCGAGCGAGGGCAGCTTGAGCGTGACCACGTTCAGGCGGTAGTAGAGGTCCTCGCGGAAGGTGCCGTTGTCCTTCTCCTTCACCAGGTCGCGGTGGGTCGCGGAGACGATGCGCACGTCGAAGGGAGTGGAGCCGGTGGCGCCGATCGGCCGCACCTCGCGGGTCTCGATCACACGCAGCAGCTTCACCTGGAGTGCCAACGGCATGTCGCCGATCTCGTCGAGGAACAGCGTGCCCTTGTCGGCGGCGACGAACAGGCCGCGCTGGTCGGCGATGGCGCCGGTGAACGAGCCCTTGGTGTGGCCGAAGAGCTCGCTCTCGAGGAGGGTCTCCGGAATGGCGCCGCAGTTGATCGCGACGAACGGCTGGTTCGCCCTCGGGCTCGCGCGGTGGATGGCGCGCGCCAGCAGCTCCTTGCCGCTACCGCTCTCGCCCTGGATGAGCACGCTGGCATCGCCCGCGGCCACGCGCTGCGCCTTGGCGAGCAGCTCCTCCATGAGGGAAGAGCGCGTCACGATGTCCTCGCGCCAGAGCTGGTTCACGCCCGCCTGGCCGCCGCTGGTACCGCTGTGCAGGCGCAGCGCGCGCTCGATCTGCGCCAGCAGCTCCTCGGCGTCGTACGGCTTGGTGAGGTAGCCGAAGACGCCGCGCTTCACCGCGGCCACCGCCTCGGGAATGGTGCCGTGGGCGGTGAGGATCACGACGGGCAGGCCCGGGTAGCTCGCCTGGATCTCGTCGAAGAGCGCCATGCCGTCCATGCCTTCCATGCGCAGGTCGGTGAGCACCAGGTCCGGGCGCGCGGCGGCGATCGAGGCGAGCGCGCGCTGCGCGCTGTCGACCGCGGTCACGTTGTAGCCGTTGGCCTTGAGGCGGATAGTGAGGAGCCGAAGGAGGTCCGGATCGTCATCCACCAGCAGTAGCGATGCTTTTCCTTGTCGTGACATCAGCGGCTCGAAGTTTGTCGTTCCGAAGGAATGTGCAAGAAGCTTGCCAGTGCGGTCACCTCGCCGCCATTTTCTCTTCTGTAACTCATGCCGCCGCCTCCTTCATGTCGCTGCGGCGGCGCGGAAAGCGGATGCGGAAATGCGCCCCGGGGCCTGGCAGCACCTCGATGCGGCCGCGGTGCAGGGTCATGTACTCCTTGACGATCGACAGGCCCAGGCCGCTGCCCTTGATCGCCGCCACCGGCGCGTCGCTGCCGCGATAGAAGGCCTCGAAGATTTTCTCGCGCTCCGGCTCGGGGATGCCCGGGCCCTCGTCCATCACCTCGAAGACCGCATCGCCGCTGTCCTTGTAGAGCTTGATCGAGACCAGGCCGCGCTCGGGGGAATACTTGACCGCGTTGGAGAGCAGGTTGTCGAGCACGACGCGGATCTTGTCCTCATCGCAGTAGGCGGCGACGGTCTCGCAGTTGAGCTCGATGCGCAGGTTCTTCGCCACGATGGCGAGCTTGCGGTCGTTCACCACGCGATTCACGATCTCGTTCAGCGGCACGATCTTGGCGTCCAGGTACGAGGTCTTGGCGTGCACCGCGCTGTAGTTGAGCAATCCCTCGATCAGCTTGCGAAGCTCGATGGAATTCTCCTGCAGGATGCGCGCGATCTCCCGCTGCTCTGCGTTCAGGTTCCCGACCACGCCCGAGGAGAGAAGGTCCGAGCCCTCGCGCAGCGCCGTGAGCGGCGTCTTGAGCTCGTGCGAGATGTGCTGCAGGAAGCGGGTCTTCTGCGCCTCGAGCGTGAGCAGGTGCTCGCGCAGCCAGTCGAGCTGCTCGCCCAGCCGCACCATGTCGCCCGGGCCCTCGACCCGGATCGGCCGCTGGAAATGGCCCTCACCCAGGCCGCGGATGCTCTCGCTCACCTGGGTGATCGGCCTGGCGATGAGGAAGGTGAACGAGGCGATCAGCAGGATCGCGGTGGGGATGAGGGCGATCATGAGCCATAGCACGTTGTTGCGCGATTGGACCGCGTGCTCGCGCAACTGTTCGATGCCCTGGTCGATCACGCGGTCGCCCACCTCCACCAGCGCGTGCGCCTTCTCGGTCAGCTGGTTGAACTCGCGCGCGAGGTACTGCGCGAGCTGCGGCGTGGGCCCGGTGCGGGTGAGGAACTGGTGGAT
>JBKJTM010000039.1:0-2775 GCA_046590805.1 Usitatibacter sp. | reverse complement strand
ACTTCGATTTGCGGAAGGCGCCGAGGATCACTCATGACGCCTTCAGTATCCGCCAAATTTGGCGCCGCTGTATGTTCTGTAGCGTACACTCCGCGGCACCGGCTGCCCCTACCGACGCCTTGACAGTCCGCAATTCCTTACTTCATAGTAAGGCATGGCGACGGCAACCATCACCAGCAAGGGTCAGATCACCATCCCCAAGGAGGTTCGGGAAGCCCTGGGCGTGGCGGCCGGCGATCGGGTGGAGTTCGTGGCCGAGGAGAAGGGCGTGTACAAGGTTGTCGCGGCCACGCGCGACATCCGTCACCTGAAGGGCATGGTCGCCAGCCCGGCCAAGCCGGTCAGCATCGAGGCGATGAACCGCGCGGCGGCGCGCGCGGGTTCGGGGAAGTGATCGGCCTCGACACCAACGTCGTCATCCGTTACATCGCCCAGGACGACCCGCGCCAGTCCGCGGCCGCCACCCGCCTCATGGAGAAGACGCTGTCGGCCGAGGCCCCGGGCTTCATCGCCCTCATCACCGTGTGCGAGATCGCGTGGGTGCTGTCCGAGTGTTATCGGTCCGACCGCGCCCGAATCCGCGAGGTGATCGAGGGGTTGCTGGGTACGAAACAACTCGTGGTCGAATCCGCCGAGCTGGTGTGGAAGGCGCTGCGTGCCTGCGAGGGGTCGCCCGCGGATTTGAGCGATGCCTTGATCGGCGAGGTGGCGGCGAGGCACGGCGCCGGTAAGGTGCTCACCTTCGACAAGGCGGCGGCCAGGCTTCCAACCTTCGCGCTGCTCGCCTGAGCGATCGACGCGTCCCGCCCGGTCCTCGTTTCCCTCCCCGCAACTCCTCCTCCAGGACGAATTGCTGAGTCGCGCGATCTCGAGGGCGCGACGATCGTTATATCCGGCCGCATTGCGTACATGTGCAGTTCGCCACTCACCGCGGCCAAACCCGCCTCGATGCTTGCCGGCAATGATACGATCATCGACACAACTTGCGCGGTTCACCCACCCATGTTCGCAGAGACGAATGCCCTGCCGGTTTCCGAAGAGCAAATCAGGGAGATCGCGCAGAGGATCGGCTTGTTGTTTGGTCCGCGAGAGATCATCCTGTTCGGGTCCTACGCCAGGGGCGAGCAGACTGTCGACTCGGATATCGATTTGCTGGTGATCTTTCCGCACGCTGTGGACAAGGCTGACGAGGCGGTGAAGATCAGGCGCGCGATCGGACGCATCGATGCCGGCGTCGATGTCGTGGTCAGTTCGGTGGACGAGGTTGCCGAATGGGAGGGCGTCAAGGGCACGCTCTACTATTACGCGCGCCGCGAGGGGCGGCTCCTCTATGGCCACTAGCTTGGACTTCGCCGCGGAGCTGATCGCGGCGGCGGACCGGGATCTGGTGGTGCTCAGAAAGGGCGTTCCGGACGCCGAGATTCCTATCGAGGTGCTGGGATTTCACTGTCAGCAGGCGGTGGAGAAATGCATCAAGGCCGTGCTGGCGATTCATCAGGTCGAGTTTCGCAAGCTACACGACATCAGGACGCTCACCGACCTCGTCAGGGACGCCGGACTGATCGTGCCACAAGGCGAGGAGCTCGAAGCGCTTACGCCGTTCGCGGTGGAGTTCAGGTACCAGCGGTTGGCGCATGGCAAGAGTCCCGTCCAGCGCGAGAGGATGGTCCCGCTTGCGGGAGAAGTTCAAAAATGGGCCACTGAACAGGTCGAGGCCGCGCGGGCCGCAGGGTAGAGGAGCCGAAGGGTCGAGCCCGTTGGGGCGCACGGCAGGGCCGCCGACCAGGATGTAGCGAACGCCTTCTTCGTGAAAACGCCGCAGCAGATGGAGAAGCTGATCCGATTGCGCGGCCACCGGGCTCTCAGCGCACGGGCAGGATCCGGGGTGAATTGATGAGTCGCGCGATTTCGAGGGCGCGAAGGTCGTCCCTCCGGTTGAGCTCCGTGTGCGTGGCGCGAATCACGCCGCGGGTGTGTGGCGCGACGGCTGCCGCGAGCCTGCGGTCCAGCGCGCGTCCCCTGCGCCAGGCCTCGGCGGGGTCGGTCACGAACTCGCTGCGATCCATTGTGCCGACGAGCTTGGTCATGGCGGATTATTGCATGTCGCCCACGGCCTCAAGCATCCGCCTTCAGCTGCGGGAAGAGGATCACGTCGCGGATCGAGGGGCTGTCGGTGAAGAGCATCGCCAGGCGGTCGATGCCGATGCCTTCGCCGGCGGCGGGCGGCAGGCCATATTCCAGCGCGCGGATGTAATCGGCGTCGTAGTACATCGCCTCCTCGTCGCCGGCAACCTTCTTCGCCGCCTGGGCGCGAAAGCGCGCGGCCTGGTCCTCGGCGTCGTTCAGTTCGGAGAAGCCGTTCGCCATCTCGCGGCCGGTGATGAAGAGCTCGAAGCGCTCGGTGACGGTCGGGTCGGTGTCGGACGCACGGGCGAGCGGCGAGACCTCGGTCGGATAGTCGACGATGAAGGTCGGCTGCCAGAGCTGCGCCTCGACGGCCGCCTCGAACAGGCCGAACTGCAGCTCGGCGAGCTTCCAGTGCGCCGGCGCGGCCTCGCCGCGGGCCGCGAGGCGCGCGCGCAGCACCGCGGCGTCGACCGCTTCGTCGGCGTCGACGCCGGCATGGGCGACGAGGGCGTCGCGGACCGTCAGGCGCCGGAACGGCGGGTCGAGGTCGACCGGCTTGCCGCCGTATTCGAGCGTCGCCGAACCGGTCGCCTGGCGTGCGGCGTGGCGCAGCACCGCCTCGGTGTAGTCCATCAGGTCGTGGTGGTT
>JBKJTM010000004.1:0-7180 GCA_046590805.1 Usitatibacter sp. | reverse complement strand
GTGCGCTTCGATCTGGTGAGCCTGCGCTCGGACGGCACGCCGCCCAGCTCCCCACCGGGTGGCACCGGCCAGCCGGCGATCACGCCCGATGGGCGGTACGTAGTCTTCACCGGGAGCGCCACGGGCCTGGTCACGCCCAACGCGACCGGCTTCCAGATCTATCTGCGCGATCGCGTGGCGGGCACCATGGAGCTCATCAGCGTCAACTCGACGGGGGGAGCCGGCAACACCTCCAGCAGCGGGCCGTCGATATCGGACGACGGCTGCCGCGTTGTCTTCATGTCGTTCGCCTCCAACCTCGTGGCGGGAGATGCGAACGGCACCCAGGACGCGTTCGTGCGCGACCGGTGCGCGCAGCCGCGCACGACGTCGCTCGTGAGCGTTTCTTCCGGCGGCGTGCCGGCCACCGCGCAAAGCTACGACGCCCGCATTTCCGGCGACGGAAGCAAGGTGGCCTTCATAAATTACGAGGGGAACCTCGTCACCCCCTCCCTCCTGGGCTCCACCTGCCTGTACATGCGCAACCTCAACGCCCGCACCACAACGGCGATCATGGCACCCAACGGCAGGTGCACCCCAGCGGAGCATCCCGACCTGTCGAGAGACGGAAGCCGCGTGGTGTTTTGGTCGCTGTACGATCCGGGCACGAGTAACTACATCAGCAACGTGTGGCAGGTCTTGTTGTACGACTTCAACACCGCCGCGTTTTCGGTTGTCAGCGCGAGCTCGTCGGGTGTGCCGCAGTCGCAAGGCAGCGAAGGCGCGAGCACCATAACGGCGCCCGCCATCTCCTCGGACGGCGGCTACGTCGCCTTTCGCAGCCGCGGCGCGGGCCTCGTGGCCGTGGCTGGCGGCGGCTTCTCGCACGTTTACATCAAGGAGCTCGCGACGGGCACCATAGTGCGCGCGAGCGTCGACTCAGCGGGCAACCCCGGCAATGCGGACAGCTCCGGCGGCGGGCAGGGCTACCGGCCGGGTCTCGCGAAGAATGGCAAAACCGTGACCTTCCTCACGAGCGCCACCAACATCGCGCCCGAGACGGGCGGCTCCTACCCCAATGTCGTCGCGCACAACCCGTTCACCGGCCGGACGGTCGGCTTCACGTCGTGGCAGCTGTTGACCGGCCTGCCCGCGATCACGGACGGCGGCGAGCTCATCGTCGCCTATTCGGGCTATCAACTGGATCCGGCGTACGCGAGCCGCGGCATGTTCGTGTTTGCGGGCATGGTGGCGCGGCTGGGCAACATCGCCACGCGCGCGCAGGTGCTCACCGGCGAAGACGTGATGATCGGCGGGTTCATCATTGGCGGTTCCGCGCCCAAGACGGTGGTGGTGAGGGCGAGGGGGCCGTCGCTCATCCCCCTGGGTGTTGCCAATGCGCTCGCCAATCCCAGGCTCGACCTCTTCTCGGGTCAGACCATCATCGCCTCGAATGACGACTGGCAGTCGGCCTCCAATGCCGCGACTCTCACCTCCAGCGGCTTCGCGCCTGCGAACAACCTCGAGTCGGCCGTTCTGGTGACGCTCAACCCCGGTCCGTATACAGCGATCGTGTCGGGTTCGGGTGGCGGAACTGGCGTGGGCATCGTCGAGGTGTTCGAGGTCGATCGCCCGGAAGTGCCGCTCATCAACATCGCCACGCGCGGAAAGGTGCTCACCGGCAACGACGTGATGATCGGCGGTTTCATCATCTCGGGTACCGATCCGCAGACGGTCGTGGTCCGCGCGCGCGGGCCGTCGCTGGTGCCGCTCGGGATCGCCAACGCCTTGGCGAACCCAGTGCTCCAGCTCTTCTCGGGGCAGACGATGATCGCCTCCAACGACGATTGGCAGAGCGCCACCAACGCGGCCACCCTCCAGGCGAGCGGCTTCGCACCGGCTAACGCGCTGGAGTCCGCGATCCTCATCACCCTGAACCCCGGCCCCTACACCGCGATCATGACCGGTGCGGGCGGTGGCACGGGCGTGGGCATCGTCGAGGTCTTCGCCCGGTAGCAGCCGAAAAACAAGGCGGCTCCGCGAAAGGGGTCGGAGTCATTTCTCTCGAAATGACTCCGACCCTGACGGCCTCGGCGAGCAACGCGCGCGGCGCTCAGTCGCGACGAACCTCGCTTTGCATTGCAGGCCGATCGCCGCGCGCAGGCTCGGCGACGAGCGCTCCACCGAGGTCGCCTCGCCTGCGCGCACGTAAGTCGACGCAGGCCAGCCCTGCACCATCGGAAGATGCCCGGACAACCGCACCCCGGGCTCGCGCGTTTAGCGAGGGTCCTTAATTGACGTTACAGTCGATTCTCGCTAAGGTAGCCTAAATGCTTGAAACTTCACGTGTTTGGTTAGTGGTCGTGGCGCTGTCCGCAAGCGCGTGCGCGTTGCGCGAGCCGGAGGTGGTGACACCCCCGCGCGAGCCCGCGCCGCCCGTGGTCGCGGCTCCGCCGCCGCCGGACGACACGGCGCTCGCGGAAGAAGCCAAGGCGATGCTCGCCCAGGCGGAGACCGACGTGCAGCGCGCGCGCGCCAAGCGGGCGCTGTGGCAGAAGGCATGGGAGGATCTGGTGGCGTCACGCCAGGCGGTAGCGGCAAAGGATCACGCGCGGGCCATACGGCACGCGAAACGCGCGAGCGAGTTCGCGCTATTGGGCCTGGAGCAGCTCGCCTATCCGGCCGTGAAGTGACCATCAAGGAGGAGAAGCAGATGAAACGCGTGATGATGCTGGCGATCGCCCTGGCGATCGCCCCGGCAGCGGTGGCGCAGCTCTACAAGCATGTGGACAAGGACGGCCGCACGGTTTACACCGACCAGCCGCCGGCGAGCGGCAACGCCAAGACGATCAACATCCCCAGGAGCGTGACAGACGCGCCCGCCTCCAAGTCCTACGTCGCGCAGGACAAGGAAAACGAGAAGAAGAAGAAGGAGGCGAGCGACAAGGCCGCCAAGGCCGGCGATCCCGCCAAGAAGGCGCAGGAGGAACAGGCGCGCTGCGCGCAGGCCAGGTCCGCGTACCAGATGTACGCCGACGGCGGACGCATCTACAAGAACAACGAGAAGGGTGAGCGTGCGTTCCTCACCGATGCGGAGATCGAGTCGGAGCGCGCGCGCTCGCGCCGCGAGATGGACGAGGCGTGCAAGGGTCAGTGACCCGGCTCGGGCGCCGCGCCCTGGGCCCGGCGCTCGTGCTTTTCGCGCAACACACCGCCGGGGTCTCCCTGGGGGACATCGAGGTGCGCTCCGCACTTGGTGAGCCGCTCGAGGCTCGCATTCCCCTCACGCTCGTCGAAGGCGAAACGATCGACGCGTCGTGCTTCACGCTCGCGCGATCCAATGGCAACGAGGCGATGCCGCAGCTCGCGGAAGCAACGCTGACGGTCCAAACCGTGGGCGCGGCTGCCGCGCTTCGCGTTCGCTCCGCCGCGCGGCTGTTCGAGCCCGCGATCGCCGTTCGCATCCGCGCCGCCTGCGCCGGTGAGCCGCCGGCCGAGCGTCAATACGTCCTGTTGCTCGATCCACGTCCCGACACCGCCGGCGTCGAATCGCTGGCCGTGGTGGGCGCGACGCTCAACTCCCGTCCGGGTGATTCGCTGCAGTCCCTGGCCGCCCAGGTCTTTCCGAACGAGCGCGCCCCGCGCGTGCAGCTCCTCGAGGCGCTGCGCGAGATGAATCCGCAGCTCGCGTCGAACGCTGCCGGCGCCGTGCTGCCGGAAGGCACGCCGGTGATCCTCCCCGACCTGCGCGAGTTCGCGAAGGCGAAGCCCAGGCGGCAGCCGCCGGCGCGCCGCGGGCCGCAGGAGGTCGCGACCCCGAAGGCGGCCGCCGCGCCGAAAGAGCGTGGTGCGCCGAAGGAGCGTGTCGTGCCTCCGCCTAGCTCGGTCGCAACTTCGGCCCAGGCACCCAAGGCCGTCACCCCTCCCGCCAGGGCTGTCACCCCTGCACCCACGGCTGCCACCCCTACGCCCAAGGCTGTGCCGCGGGCGGGAACCGGTTTCGTCCTGAAGCTCTCGTCCGGCGAGGTAGACATGTCGCGCACGCGAGGCATCGACGACCGCAAGCGACAGCAGCTGCGGGAGCGCCAACTGGTGCTCGATTCCGACGACCAGGTCGCCGCGCTGCTCGCGCTTCGCAACAGCATGAAGCAGCTGGAGTCGCGCGTTGCCGACCTGCAGCTCAAGCTCGCGCAGATGCCCGCCTCGCTGGCGGCCCGCAGCGAATCCGCGGCAACCGCTCCCGCGGCCGCGAAGGCCCCGCCGCCGGCTCCGCCCCGGCTGGAAGCACCGAAGGCGTTGCCCCCGCGGATCGAGACGACGAGGATCGAGGCGGCGAGAGCCGCGGAGCCGGCCCCCGCGCCCGCGATGACGGCGGCACCCAGGATCGAGATTGCGAAGGTCGAGCCCCCGGCCCCGCCCCCGGTGAGCGAAGCGCCGAAGGCCGCGCCTGTCGAAGAAGCGAAGCCGGCGCCGGTTGAGGTGCCCAAGCCCGCGCCCAAGGCGGCGCCCACCGAGGCGCCGAAAACCGTCTCCCCACCGGTTGCGAAGGCCGCGCCGCCGAGGTCCGCCGAAGGCTTCGACGGGCCGGGCCTCGCTTCCAATCCGTTGCTCTGGGCCGCGATCCTCGCGCTCGCCGCCACGGTGCTGGGCGTCATCGCATGGCGCCGCCGCGCGGCCCGACCCATCGATGAAAAGTCCGAAGCGGGCGATGTCACGATGATCGCCGAGCCCGCGTTCGACGACGAGCAGAAGATGATCCCGCCGCGCGACCTGCGCAGCGAGCGCCCGGCGATGGCCTCCGATGCGGGCCTGTCGACGCGACTGCCGGACAACTCGCGCGAGCTGCGGCGCCGCTACATCGAGGAGCGCTTCCCCGAAATACCAATCGCACGCTCGCGCTCGAGGACACGCCCTCGATCGTGAAGGGCGCGCGCCTCTTCTACGAGGATGGGGCCCTGCCGCGCGCCGTGGAGCTGCTGCAGTTCGCCATCGAAGACAAGCCCGCCGAGGTGCGCACCTGGCTCGCGCTCTTCGAGATCTTCCGCCTCGAGCGCCTCACCGGCGAGTTCGCCGCCCTTGCGCAACGCTTCCACCAGCAGCACGGCAACACCGAGTACTGGCGCAAGGTGCAGTACTTCGGGCGCGAGATCGATCCGGCCAATCCGCTCTACAAGGAAGACGCGATCAACACGCTCGAGACCATCGGTCCGCGAGAGGCGAAACGGCTCGCGGCGGGCGGGGGCGTCGATCCGATCGCCGAGAACTGGCTCGAGGCGCCGATGGACTTCGAGAACGAGGTGCTCGCCAACGAGCTGCGCCAGTCGCTGATGTCCGTTGCGGGGCTCACGGAACAGGACTTGCTCCCGAATCCGATGCCGGCGCTTCGCAACGTCGAGATGTTCACGGTCGCGTAGATGGACGCCGGCGCCCCCGCCAACGACCTGGAACGCGTCCTCGCGCTCAAGACGGTGCGCGACACCGCCTCGTGCGGGCTTTTCCTCGCGGCGATCCGCAGCCTGGGCCGCGACGGCGCGGACTTCTCGCTGGAGAGGCTGGACGCGCTGATGCGCGTCGAAGAGCATTTCCAGGCGCTGCTCCTCTACGACCAGATCGAGTTCCTGCGCCAGCCCGCCAACATCTCGGAGGGCGACCACGATTTCGCGTTGAGCGTGCAGCGAATCTGCCTGGAGGCGGCCAACGGCTTCCAGCGTTTCCTGCGCAACCGCAACACCTGGGCGGTCACGCGCGAGACGATGGACATCATGTTCCGCGTGACCGGCCTCGCGCTGAACGCGATCCACTGCTTCATGAAGTGGGGCTGCTTCCTCAACGAGCCGGGAAAGGTGCCGCCCTGGAAACAGGTGCACGCGCTCTACACGCTCGCCGATGGCGACGGCTATGCGCAGGTCCCGTTCCCGCTGCACGCGTCGCAACAGACCTTCAAGCCGTCGGTGCAGTCGCTCTACCTGCGCACCCTGATCCTGGACCTCCTCAATACCGGCAACCTCTCGAAGCTGCAGATCGAGATCGCCGACGGCTGGTTCTCCTCATGGTGCAGCGACTATGCGCTCGACGCCGAGTACTCATCGCGCCAGCATCTGTTCTACGTCGACCTCGCCTCCGAAACGGGCATGCACCTGATGCGCCGCGGCAGCCACGGCGAGACCATGCGCTACGTGCGTGCCGACGGCCTCAAGGAGCATATCGAGGAAGTGCAGGCGGGACTGCGGCGCGGGCAGCTCTTCGCGGGCTATGGCGCCGGAGCCGTGTTCCCGGTCGAGGCGCACGTGGCGCTGCTCGCGATCATCGAGCGGCTGTATCACTCGATCCTCGCCGGCAGCGAGAACCGAATCGAGGAGCGCACCCATTACGCCGATCGCGAGGTGGACGTAGCGCTCGGCTTCGATCGCGTGGCGCGAAAGATGCGCGAGGCGCCGGCCGAGCGCGAGGCCGCGGGCAGGGTTGCCGCTCCCGCACCCTCGTTTTCCGACACCATCGAGCTTTCCCCCGCGGGGATGTCGATGCTCGAGTCGCCCGCGCCGGCCGCCGACATGGCGCCCGAGCCCGCCGCGGACCCCGAGATCGAGCGCTGGCGGGTGCAGGACCTGAGCTCGAAGGGGTTCGGCCTGATCGTGGACCGCGGCGCCTCCGATTCCGTGCTGCTGAACGGCCTCATGGCGTTGCGCAACCACGAGACCGGCGGCTGGATCGTGGGCAGCATGGTGCGCAAGCTCCCCAACCGGATCCGCGGCGAGATGCTCGTGGGCGTCGACGTCCTCTCGTTCCGCCCGATCGCCGTCGACCTGCACAACGTGAAGCGCGGCGAGGCCACGACCGCGATCTATCTCCCGGGCTTGGACACCAACGGCAAGCTCGACTCGATCCTGGTGCGCGCAGAGGATTTCGCCGGCGAAAACCTGTTCGACCTACAGGCGGGCCCCAACCGCTACCGCATCCACCTGAATCGAATCATCAGAAAGGGCGCCGACTGGATCAAGGCGCGCTTCGAGATCAAGGGGAAGGTTTGAGGCGGGCGCGGTTGCGGCGCATCTCCTTGGGATCGGCTCGCAACTCGCGGTAAACCTCCACTCGGTCGCCCGCGCGAAGCACGGTGCCGCGGGTGCAGGGCCGCGACCAGACGCCAACGCGCGCGGCGGCGAAGTCGGCCTCCGGAAAGCGCGCCTGCAGGCCGGAGCCGGCG
>JBKJTM010000268.1:0-3236 GCA_046590805.1 Usitatibacter sp. | reverse complement strand
CCCCCTACCCCGCGACGCGCGAGGTGCTGCTCGAAATGGAGGAAGCGGGCGGGCTGGGACTGTGGAAGCCGGTGATCCCGCCGCAGGGCGACCTGGAACGCGAGGCGTGGATGTGGCTGGGCGCGCGCTCCGCGGGCCGTCCGCACGTCCACTGCTATTTCGCGAGCGGCGACCGCTTCGCCGCCGGGCAGCGGCTGATGGCGCAGGCCCTTGCCCCCGAGCATGTGCTGGAGGTCCCCGGCGGCCACGACTGGCCGGCCTGGCGCCACCTGTGGGACGAGTTTCTCGCTCGCGAGCCCCTGCTCCTCGCGGCACGGTATGATCCCGGGCCCCCATAGCGTAGAAATACCGCGTGCGTCCCATCGTTCTATCGGCCCATACCCAGACGAGCTGCCTCGGCGCAGGCCTGGAGCCCGCGCGCCAGGCGCTGCGGGCCGGCAGGAGCGGCCTCGCCGCCAGCCGCTTCGAGGGCGCGGATCTCGCCACCTTCGTGGGCGAGATTCCCGGCGTCGACGCGACCGTCATCCCGGAGGCGTTGGCGCGCTTCGATTGCCGCAACAATCGCGCGGCCGAGCTGGCGCTCGCCCAGGACGGTTTCATGGATGCGGTGAGGCGCGCCGTTGAGAAGTACGGGGCGCAGCGCGTCGGGGTGTTCATGGGAACCAGCACCGCGGGCATCCTGCAGACCGAACATGCCTACCGGCGGCGCAACCCGGACGGCTCGTTGCCCGCGGACTTCGACAACCGCCGCACCCACAACACCTTCTCGATCGCCGAGTACACGCGCTCGCGGCTCGGCCTCGAAGGCCCGTGCACCGCGATCTCGACCGCGTGCTCGTCCAGCGCCAAGGCGTTCGCATCGGCGGCGCGGCTGATGCAGGCGGGCCTGATCGACGCGGCGGTGGTGGGCGGCGCGGACACGCTCTGCCTCACCACCCTTTACGGATTCAACTCGCTGCAGCTCCTGTCGGCGCAGCCGTGCCGGCCCTACGACCGCGCTCGCGACGGAATCTCGATCGGCGAGGCGGCGGCGTACTTTCTCATGGAGCGCGAGGACGAGGCGAGCCCCGATGGCATCCGCCTCCTCGGCATCGGCGAATCGTGCGACGCGTACCACATGTCTTCGCCCCATCCCGAGGGCCTGGGCGCGCGCATGGCGATGGAGGCGTCGCTGCGATCGGCGAGCCTCGCCCCCGGCGCCATCGATTACGTGAACCTGCACGGCACGGGAACGCCGGCCAACGATGCCGCCGAGGACAAGGCGGTGACCTCGCTCTTCGGCGACGCGACGCCGTGCAGCTCGACCAAGGGCATGACCGGGCACGCCCTCGGCGCCGCGGGCGCGATCGAGGCGGTGATCGCGATGCTGGCGATTGAGGAAGGGCTGATCCCCGGCAGCCCCGGCACCACCGAGCTCGATCCGGATCTCCACGCGCGCTATGAGATCGCGGGCCGCAGCGCGCGCGTGGATACGGCGATGAGCAACTCGTTCGGCTTCGGCGGCTCGAACTGCAGCCTGGTCTTCGGGCGCGCGCGCGCGGCATGAGGCTCGCGGCGCGCGTCGCGGGGGTGGGGCTGCTCGGCCCGGGCCTCGCCGGGTGGTCCGAGGCGAGGAAGCTCCTCTCCGACCCGAGCACCTATGTGCCCACGGCAACGGCGATCCCCTCACCGGACGTGCTGCCGGCGGTGGAGCGGCGCCGTGCCGGGAAGTGCGTGCGCCTCGCGCTCGCCGCGGGGCTCGCGGCCTCGGCCGATGCGGGGCGCAACCCCCGGGATCTGGCGGCGATCTTCACCTCCTCGACCGGCGACGGCGAGAACCTGCACACGATCTGCGAAGCGCTCGCCTCCGACGACCGCGAGATCTCGCCCACGCGCTTCCATAATTCGGTGCACAACGCGCCGGCCGGTTACTGGGGCATCGCCACCGGCGCGATGCACCCTTCCGACTGCGTCGCCGCCTACGACGCGAGCTTCGCCGCGGGCCTGCTCGAAGCGGTGGGACGCGTCTCCACCGATGCCTCGCTCGATGCGCTGCTGATTGCCTACGACGCCCCCTACCCCGAGCCTCTCTTATCGACGCGCCCCGTGGCGGGCTCGTTCGCGGTGGCACTGGTGCTGGGCGCCGACGACGGCAAGCATTCCGGGCCCGCGATCTCGATCACGACGACCGCGCAGCCCTTCGACCGCATGAAGGACGCGCGGCTCGAGGCAGTGCGCTCGGGCATACCCGCGGCACGCTCGCTGCCGTTGCTGGCGTTGCTCGCGTCGGGCAGGCCTGGAAAGCTGGTGCTCGAGTATCTCGACGGCCTGTCGCTTTCGATCGAGGTCGCGTGACCGGGACGCTCGGCCGCGACTGGCTCGCCGCCCACCTGCCGCACCAGGGCGCGATGAGCCTGCTCGACGGGATCGTGCGCTGGGATGCGACCACGGTGCATGCGATCTCGAACCGTCATCGCGCGCCCGACCATCCGCTGCGCCGCGGCGCCGAGCTGCCGGCGACCGCGGGCATCGAGTACGGCGCGCAGGCCGCGGCGGCGCACGGCGCGCTCGCGACCCAGGGCGCTTCGCGCCCGGGATTCCTCGCCAGCATGCGCGGCGTGACCTTCCACGTGCGCCGCCTGGACGATGTCGCGGGACCGCTGGAGATCTTCGCGGAGCAGTTGGGGAGCGGTGACGCCGGGGTGCTCTACCGCTTCGAGGTGCGGGGCGACGGGCGCTCGCTGGTGGAAGGGCGCGTGTCGGTGGCATTCCCGCGATGACCCGGCGGGCGCTCGTGACCGGCGGCAGCGGCGCGATCGGCGCGGCGATCTGCCGGCGTCTCGCCGCCGCGGGCTTCGAGGTCGTGGTCCACGCCAACACCCGCATCGAGTCCGCCGAGGCGCTCGCGGCGGAAATCGCCGCCGGCGGCGGCAAGGCGCGCGCCATCGCGTTCGACGTGGCCGATGCCGAGGCGGCCCGCGCCGTGCTCGAGCCGCTGGTCGAGGACGAGGCGATCCAGGTGCTGGTGAACAACGCCGGCATGCACGACGACGCGCCCTTCGCGGGCATGAGCGCGGCGCAATGGCATCGCGTGATCGACGTGTCGCAGCATCGGCATCACCAGCGGGCGCGTCACGTTGTAGAAGCCGTGCAGCGACACGTCGATCACGCGATGCCACTGCGCGTCGCTCATGCCCGCGAGCGGCGCGTCGTCGTGGATGCCGGCGTTGTTGACCAGCACTGCGATTGGCCCGGAT
>JBKJTM010000229.1:0-11560 GCA_046590805.1 Usitatibacter sp. | reverse complement strand
AGAGCCATGACGGCGCGATGGTGCCGATGTCGATCGTGCACAAGAAGGGGGTGAAGCTGGACGGCGGCAACCCCGCGATGCTGATCGGCTACGGCGCCTACGGGATCACCTACGACGCCGGCTTCGACCCGGTGCGGCTCGCCTGGCTCGAGAAGGGCGGCATCTACGCCGTCGCCAACGTGCGCGGCAGCAGCGCCTACGGCGAGGACTGGTACAAGGCCGGCTACAAGGCGACCAAGCCCAACACATGGAAGGACTTCATCGCGTGCGGCGAGTACCTGGTCGCGAACAAATACACCTCGAGCAAGGGGCTCGGCATCCTCGGCGGCAGCGCCGGCGGGATCACCGTCGGGCGCGCGATCACCGAGCGCCCCGATCTCTTCGCGGCGGCGGTGCCGGTGGTCGGCATGCTCGACTTCGTGCGCCTGCAGGTGATGCCCATCGGCCCGGTGAACGTGGTCGAGTTCGGCGACGTGAAGAAGGAGGACGAGTTCCGCGGGCTGCTCGCGATGAGCGCGTACCACCACGTGAAGGACGGGACGCGGTACCCGGCGGTGCTGCTGCAGCACGGCGTGAACGACACGCGCGTGAACGTGGGCCAGTCGAACAAGATGGCCGCGCGCCTGATGGCGGCGAGCACTTCCGGCAAACCGATCCTGCTGGACCTGGACTACGACAGCGGGCATGGCCAGGGAATGACCAAGTCGCAGCGCCAGCACACGATCGCCAACTACTACGCGTTCCTGTTGTGGCAGGGCGGCCATCCGGAGTTTCAGCGCTGAGGCATCCGCACGAAGCCATAGGCCTGGAATTTCTTGGAGTCTGTCACCGGTCTACCCGGTCCGATTGCACTATGGCCCCGGCAAACTCCGGCAACCTGGGCCGGGTCTACTGATGACTCACACAGGAGACAACCCATGGGATTCTTCAATCGCACCCGCACCACCCCGACCTTAGACAACCTCCCCGCCACGACCAACGACGTCGCCGGCCGCATCACCGCGGGCGGCAAGGACCTCGCCACCAAGGCGACCCAAATCTACAAGCAAAACCCCAAGCTGGTGAGCGGCATCGCCCTGGTGGCGGCCTCCATCCTGTTGAGCCGGATGCGCGGCACCTCGAAGTAAGCGGTTGTTCATTTAAATAATGGTGTCGGAGTCGATTTTCGCGACCTTGCCCCCGCGAGCCAGGCATTGCCGGTGGCGCGTGACCACGCGCTGCGCGAACCACTCGGTGGTGAGCTTGCGGGTGAACTTGGCGCTCTGCAGTTCGATGGACGGCACGACGGCGCGTGGCACGGGCTTGCCCGCGCGCCTGTCCGCCAGCGCGAACACGCGCCGGTAGAGCTCGCTCCTGTCGAAGTCGCGCCCCTTGCCGAGCTCCAGGTCGCGGCGGATGTCGGCGGCGCCCATGCCGAGCTCGCTGACCGCCCGTGCCGCGGCCTCGGTATCCCCGGGCGGGGCGTCCCGCTTCGCGCCCGGCGTCACCAGGTCGCCATCCAGCACCACCGGCTTGCCGCTCACCGCCGCGAGCGCCGACTGGAACGCGGCGTTGCGGCTGGCGTAATGCCCGGCGTTGAAATCGGCGTAGCGATAGAGATAGCGGTCGTAGGAAGCGGGATAGTCCAGCAGGTGCGCGATGCCGAAGTACATGCCGCCGCGGCGCGTGAACACCTCGTCGCGGATCGACTCCACCACCGGATACGGATAGGGACGCGCCTTCGCGTGGGCCTGCGCGAACGCCACGCTCACCTGCATCGGCCCGCCGGTGCGCACCGGATTGCGGTCGCCGAAGAAGGTGCGGCCCAGCGGCACGCGGCCGATCAGGTCCTCGAAGATGTCGCTCAGATCGCGCTCGGTCTTCGCCGCGTCGAGGCGCGCGCGGTAGGTCTTGCCGTTGGAGGACTGCAGCGACAGCGCCGCATCGAGGACCAGCTTCGGGATGCCGAGCTTCTCGCGCTGGCGCTCGATCTCCGCCGACGCGATCGCCGGCAGGTTCGGCACCGGCGGATCGACGCGGAAGGTGCTTTCCTGCTCGGTGACCGAGAGGATGGCGCAGACGTTGTCGGGCGTGATCGGGATCTCCAGCACCGATACCGCGGTGTGGATGTCCGCCGCCCAGCCCTCCTTGTCCGAGACGCTCGCCGGCATGTAGCTCGCGACCATCGCGCGTCCCTCGGCAGCGGTCATCGAAGGGCGTTGCGCGGCGCAGCCGGCGAGCACCAGCAAGGCAAGGGCGAAGAGGACTCTCATGCCGCTGGAGTTTAGAGTAGTGTGACGCCCATGAGGAAGGCACCGAACGGATTTGCACTCGCAGTTGCTGCCGCGCTGCTAGGCGCCTGCACCGCGGCCGGGACGTACAACTACGCGGAGATGCCGGTCGCGATGCAGGGCGTCTCCACCTCCGGCACGATCGCGATCGCGGTCCACGACCTGCGTCCCTACGTGGTCTCCGGCGGCAAGCAACCGACGTTCGTGGGGTTCGCACGCGCCGGCTACGGCACGCCGTCCGACGTGAACACCGAATCCGGCGGGCCGTTCGCGATCGAGATCCGCGACGCGCTCGCCAGGGCGCTCAAGGCGCGCGGGGCAACGACCGTTCCCGTCACGGTTCCATTCGCGGACACCAACGCCGCGGCCCGTGCGCGGCTCCTGCAGACCCGGGCGCAGCGCCAGGTCCTGCTCACGTTAAGGGAGTGGAAGACCGACACCCTGATGAGCACGGACCTGCACTACGACACCACGGTCGCGGTCTACGACCAGGCGGGCAACCAGGTCGCCCACCATAGCCTGAAGGGCATGGACGAGCTGGGCCGGACGGCCAACGAGGACATCTCGAGGGCGACCGCGCGCAAGCTGGACGCGCTCTTCGACGATTCGCGCATCGCCGGCGCGCTCAAGTAGTCAGCCCGCTGGAAGCCTGCGTAGCGGCCTCGACATCCAGAACGGCGATACCGCGATCAGCACGCAGGTCATCGAGAACACGAAACCCGCGCGGTAGCCGCCGGTGAAGTCGTAGAGGAACCCCGCGATGAAGGTGCCGATCGCCCCGGCGACCGACATGCACGCGAACATGGTCCCGTAGATGGTGGCGAAGCCGGCGCCGCCGAAATGCGACGCCGCGAGGCTGGAGACGATCGGCCCGCGCGCGCCCATCGCGAGCCCGAAACAGACGATGAAGGCCACGACCAGCCACGGGGCGCGCGTGATCGAAAACACCAGCAGGCTCGCGATGCCGAGGAAGGTGGAGATGAAGGTGACCGTCACCGTCGCGCGATAGCCGAAGCGGTCCCCCGCCCAGCCCGCCGTCATGATCCCGAAGATCGACAGCATCCCCGCGGTGCCGAACGCCGCCGCCGCCTCCAGCGGCGACAGCCCCGACTGCACCCAGAACGGCACCACCTGCGTGATCACCGAGAACGTATTCAGCGACGTGAACGAGAAGAGCAGCACGATCTGCCAGTACGCGCGCGTCTTCACCGCCTGCTTGAGGAACGGCGTCACGACGTGTCGCCCGGTCCCGCTTCCATGTCTCCCCGACGAGTCCGTTGGTCTCCCCGACGAGTCGGTTGGTCTCCCCGACGAGTCCGTTGCTCTCCCCGACGAATCCGTTGCTCTCCCCGGCGAAGGCCGGGGCCCAATCGCCAGCATCGACCGCCACGGCACCAGCAACAGCAACGGCAGCGCCACGAGCGTTCCGATCCCCATCACCCAATAGGTCTCGCGCCATCCCACCAGATCGATCGAGCGTTGCGCCAGCGGCACCACCACGATGGTGCCCATGCCGAACCCCGCGTAGGCCACGCCCATCGCGGTGCTCATGCGGTTGCGGAACCAGCGCGCGATGAGCATCGAGGCGGGCACCATGCCGAGCATCGACACCCCCATGCCGGCGAGCAACCCGATGACCGCCTGGAACTGCCACAGGTGCGAGAGGTGTCCCGAGAGGAGGCACGCGGACGACAGCAACACGACGCCGAGCGGATAGACGACGCGCGGCCCCCAGCGGTCGATCAGCATCCCGGTGAGCGGCGCGGCGAGCCCGGTCACCACCAGGAAGGCCGAATACACGCTCGCCACCTGCGCGCGCTTCCAGCCGAACTCCTCGGACAGCGGCAGCACGAACACCATGAAGGAGTCCGCGATTCCTCGCCCGAGCATGTTGCACGCGAAGGCGATGAAGAGAACCAGTGCGGCGGTGGATGCGGCGGTGCGGGAAGTCACGTCGGCTATGATGAATGAAATGCCGACCGCACACGTAAACGGGATCGACGTTCGCTATGTAGTCACCGGTAGCGGCCCGTGGATCACGTTCTCCCACTCCCTCGCCTGCCGCCTCGAGATGTGGGACGAGGAAGTGAAGCGCCTGTCGCAGCACTTCACCGTGCTCGCGTACGACACGCGCGGCCACGGCGAGACCTCCGCTCCGGCGATCCCGTACACGCTCGACATGATCGCCGACGACACCCGGGCGCTATTCGATCACCTCGGCATCGAGCGCTCGCACTGGGTCGGCCTCTCGATGGGCGGCGTGTTCGGGCTGGCGACCGCGCTCAGGTACCCCGGCATCTTCGAGACGCTGGTGCTCGCAGACACCTCGAGCAAGCTCTCCGCCGAGGGCATTGCCGCGTTCAAGGACCGTGTCGCCAAGGTGAGGGCGGGCGGCATGGAGGCGATGGTGGAGCCCACGCTCGAGCGCTGGTTCAAGGCGTCCTTCCGCGCCGGCAGCCCGAAGCTGATGGAGAAGGTGGGCCGCTGGATCCGCGCGACGCCCGTCGATGGCTACATCGGATGCTCGGCGGCGATCCCCACCATCGACGTGACGCACCGCCTGGGCGAGATCACGGTCCCGTGCATGGTGATGGTTGGCGCCGACGACATCGCGATGCCGCCGGCGATGGCGCAGATCCTCGACCAGCACCTGCCGCAATCGGAGCTGGTCGTGATCCCGAACGCCGGCCACCTCTCCAACCTGGAGCAGTCGGGCGCCTTCAACGCGGCGCTCGACCGCTTCCTGCGGCACTACTGAAGCTTCATTTCTTCTCCACCACCACCCGCCCGTCCTTCACGTGGACGCGATAGCGGTTGCCATCCTTGCAGGTCGCGAGGAAGTCGTTGCCGCTCTGCACCGTGTAGCTCACGACTTCCCCGCACGGCTTGCCCTGCAGCGCGATGACGGCGGCAAGGTCCTCTCGCTGCTTCGGATCGTCCGCGGCGAAGGCGCGGAGCGCGACGCCCAGGCAGAGGGTGACGGTGACGACGGCGAACGACTTCATGTCCGATGGCCTCAGGTGGATTGCGCGAGCTTGTCGCGATCGGTGAGCACTTCCCAGATGGCGTTGCGCGAAGCGTCGATATCCTTCGCGAGCGCCACGTCCTTGTCCTGCAGCAGCGACAGCACCTTCATCAGCAGGAGGTCGAACGAGGGCCGCAGGTCGCCGAGGGTGGGCGGCCGCTGCCCGCCGTGGAAGGCACGGAAACGCGCGACCAGGTCGTCGACCTGGTTCTTCAGCCACAGCTTGGTGAGCACGCCGACCGCGCTGGTCTCCTTCAGCCGCTGCTCGAGGGACTTGAGGTCGAGAGTCGGAGCCGCCGGGCGCGCTGCCACGGGCGCCGCGACCTTGGGAGGTACTGCGAGTTGGGGAGGTGTTGCGGCCTTCGGCGCCGTCGCGACTTTCGGTGGCGCGGCCGCTTTCGGGGGCGCTTCCGCTTTCGGGGCCGCTTCCGCTTTTGGGGCCGCTTCCGCTTTCGGGGGCGCTTCGGCTTTCGGTGCTGCCACTGACGGCGCCGGAACGCGAGCCACCTCCGCCGCAGGCGCATCCGCGCTCCGTTGGGGCGTCGATGACAGCCCGCAACCGGTGAGCAGCAAGCTCAGGACAACGCAGGTGCGCGTGGAAGCCATGATCGAATGGTAACGCTCATCGCCCCAGGCTCACCAGCACGATCCCGACCAGCACCAGGACCATCCCCGCGAGCTCGATGAAAGTGACGTGCTCCTTGAAGAGCCGCCGCGATACCGCGTAGCTGTAGAGCACCTCGACCAGCGCCACGATGCGGACGTCCACCGCGCTGCGCATCGCATAGGCGGTGAACCAGCCCATCGAGGCGAGCGCGCCGAAGAGGCCCGCCAGCGACGAGACGCGCCAGTCAGCCATCACCTTCAGCAGGCCGCCGCGGTCGCGCGCCAGCAGGTAGGCGCCGAGCAGCAACGTCTGGATCGACTGCGCCCAGACGAGGCCGAAGGCGCCCGCGAGCCACGGCGCCGCATCGGGCAGAGTGAGCATCGCGCCGCGGTAGCCCACGGAGGCGATCGCGAACGCGGCGCCCGAGGCAAGCCCGAGCAAGGCGCCCTTCGAGAACCACGAGGCGCTTCGCTGTTCCGCCACCGGCTTGCCTGAAAGCAACAGCACGCCCACGGTCGAGAGGAGGATGGCGACCATCGCGACGGCGCTGAGCGACTCGCCCAGGAAGAGGACCGAGTAGATGCCGATCTGCAGCACCTCGGTCTTGGTGAAGACGACGGCGACCACGAAGCTGCGCTGCGCCATCGCCGCGAGGAAGAAGATCATCGCGACCAGCTGGGACACGGCGCCGATCGCGACCCAAGCGACAAACGGCACGGTCGGCTTCGGGACCTCGGCCGGGCCCAGCACCGCGATGCCCACCAGCATCGCCACCGCGAATGGCAATCCGTAGAAGAACCGGATGAAGGTGGCGGGAAGCAGGCCGGCGGTCTTGGTGACGCTGCGCTGCACGGCATTGCGCACCGTCTGCGCGCCCGCTGCGGCGAGCGCGATGGGAATCCACAGCCAGGTGAGCACGGAGGCGAGGTCGCTCGTCACGGCGCGATTATCCCAGACGGCACCTGCGTCATAATCCGCGGGTGAATTCCCCACGCCTCGGTGCGCTGGTTCTGGTGCCGCTGTTGCTTTTCAGCGCCGCCGCCTATTCCCAGGGCGCCATCGCCACGGCCGGCAAGCAACGCGCCGCCAACTCCCTCCTCGAGTGGGAGATCCGCGAGGCCAACCACCCTTCGCTCGGCCAGATCCGCTTCGCGTTCCTCAAGACCCAGATCGTGAGCTCGGTGGGGAGCGTCAAGGTCTTCACGCGGCCCTACGTCTCGTGCGAGAAGAGCACCGGGAAGATCGCGATCGAGGTCGCCCACGGGATGACGCCGGAGGACACCCGGGGCCTCATGCCCAAGTCGGTGCCGCGCCTCGTGTGCAGTGGCCCGCCGCCCACCGGGGAGAAGAAGCTCGTGCAGGAGGAGCTCGTCGCCCGCTGGGGCATCAACGATCTCGGCGACGTGCTGGCGCGCGGCCTGATGCCGGCGGACCTGCGCCGCTGCGCATCGATCCTGGTCGACCAGGACGTGACGCTGCCGCAGGCGCCGGGCACCGCGCACGTGGAGTTCGAGATCACGCCCTACAACAGGGTGATGGATGCGGTCTTCGTCGCGTGCGGCGAGACGACCGCCTATGGTCCGGGCGCGATGACACTTTCTCGCCAGGCCGCCGCGGTCCCACCAGCCGCCGCCGCACCCCCGCCTCCGCCTCCGCCAGCTTTAAGCGAGGACGGCTGGAGGTCGGTGCGGACCCTCTCCAGCGGCAAGACCAACGTGCGGGCGCGGCCATCGACGAACGCCCCGCTCGTCTTGCAGCTCGAACCCGGCGCCATGGTGACCGTGCAGTTGGCCGAGGGGGACTGGTGGCGCGCCCGATCATCGGGGAAACGGACGTTCGACGGGTACATCCGATCGGACCGGTTAGTCTTGAAGTAAGAGAAGAGGAGAAACCATGCATTTCGTACTTGCCTGCGTCATCGCGGGATTCACGGCCGCAGCCCTGTCCGCGAATGCCCAGTATCCCGACCGCCCGGTGCGCCTGGTCGTGCCCTTCCCGCCCGGCGGGCCCACCGACATCGTCGCGCGTCCGCTCGCGCAGGCGCTCGGCGCCGCGCTGAAGCAGAACGTGGTCGTGGAGAACAAGGGCGGCGCCGGCGGATCCATCGGCGCCGACCTGGTGGCGAAGTCCCCGGCCGACGGCTACACGCTGCTGATGGGCACCGTGGGCACCAGCGCCATCAATGGCGCGCTCTACCGCAAGCTCCCCCACGATCCGGTGAAGGACTTCACGCCGATCGCATTGGTCGCGAGCTCGCCGGTGGTGCTGGTGGTGAACCCGCTGTCGGAGGCGAAGTCGGCGCGGGACTTCGTCGCCCAGGCGAAAGCCAATCCGGGCAAGGTCGGGTTCGGCTCGGCGGGCAACGGCACGCCCGGCCATCTCACCGGGCAGATGTTCGCAACCGCGGCGCAGGCCCAGCTGCAGCACGTTCCCTACAAGGGCAGCGCGCCGGCGATCACCGATCTCCTCGGCAACCAGATTCCCTCGATGTTCGACCCTTTGCAATCGGTCATCGCGCACGTCCGCGGCGGCAAGCTGCGCGCGCTCGCGATGAGCGGCACGGCGCGCTCCGCGGCGCTGCCCGACGTCCCGACTTTCGACGAGGTGGGCGTGAAGGGCGTCGAGTCGCGCGCGTGGTGGGCTGTCTTCGGTCCGGCGAACATGCCGGCCGACGTCGCCACGCGGCTGCGCAGCGAGATCGAGAAGATCACGCGCTCGGACGCCTTCCGCGACAGCCTGGCCGCGATCGGCGTGCAGGCAAACGCCGACGTGGCATCGCTCGCCGACTTCCAGAAGCAGGAGGTCGAGCGCTGGCAGAAGGCGGTGCGCGATTCCGGCGCCACCAACGATTGAACGGGGACTGCAAATGAGGTTGAACAGCGAAGAAAAGGCGATGCTGGCGGGAGAGCTCGGCCCGGTGCCGCAGGAGGCGATGGAGCACCAGGTCAAGGTGGGCGAGTTCTTCCACGCGAAGGATCTGGTGCCGGTCACCCAGGCGCATATCATGGCCGACACCGAAAGCCTCGGGGAGTCGGGCGTGAAGTGGCTGGAGTCGCTCGCCGCCGTGCGCAAGGGTGACCGCCAGGTGCGCATTCCGACGATCACCGATCCGCGCGGCACCGATTTCACCAAGGCGAAGCAGCTCAAGCAAGCCGACTGGATGATCGACCTCGAGCGGCGCACGGTGGCCGCGTTCGAGAAGCTCGGCGTGCTGATGACCGACACCTGCATCAACTACCAGACGGTGCTCGCGGCCACGCGCGGCGAGCACGTGGCGTTCGGCGACACCGGCGTCGTCATCTACAGCAACTCGGTGTGCGGCGCGCGCTCGAATTTCGAGGGCGGCCCTTCGGCGCTTTCGGCCGGTCTCACCGGCCGCACGCCGCGCTACGGCTACCACCTCGATGCCCACCGCCGCGCGACGCTGCACGTGCGCACCCGCTACACGCCCGAGTCCCTGAACGACTGGGGCGCGCTGGGCGGCGTCATCGGCAAGCTCGCCGGGACCTACTGGGACGTGCCGGTGATCGAGGGCCTGGATCGCGCGCCCACCTCCGACGAGCTGAAGCATTTCGGCGCGGCGATGGCGAGCTTCGGCTCCACCGCGCTCTTCCATCTGGTCGGCATCACCCCCGAAGCGTCGCGCCTGGCGGATGTGGCCGGAAAGCGGATGCGCAAGCACACGGTCGGACGCAAGGAAGTCAAAGCGCTGCAGGGCTCGTACGCCGTGGAGAAGACGGTGGACGTGGTGGTCTTCTCCGCGCCGCAGCTCAGCATCTTCGAGCTGCGCTCGCTCGCGCAGCTCTGCGACGGGCGCAAGTTCAAGGTGCCGATGCTCGCGGTGACCAGCCCGCAGGTGAAACCCGACTCCGATCGCTTCGGCTACACCGCGCGCATCGAGTCCGCCGGCGGCACGGTGTTCGCGGGCATGTGCTTCTACCAGTCGTACGCGCGCGAGATCGCGGAGGCGAACGGCTGGAAGCGGCTCGCGACCAACAGCGCGAAGATGGTCAACATCCTCGGCGGCTACGGCTACCTGCCGATGCTGGCCTCGATGGAGGACTGCATCGAAGCGGCCGAGACCGGGAGGCTGAAATGACCCCGAAGACGGTACCCATCACGATCCACCGGAGGGCGAGGCCGCACGGCGCGAACGGCAAAGTGCTGGTCGCGCGGCACGCCATGGGCAGCATGGTGCGCGGCCAGGCGCTGGTGGCGAAGGATGGTTTCTCCGCGCGCTACGATCTGGACCGCATCGCCGGGATCTTCTCGCGCCCTGCGCACAAGCTAGCCGGCCAGTCGTATGTCGGCAGGATCCTGGTGCTCGACACGGCCAAGGGCGGCGTGGCGAGCGCGTGGATGCTGGACGAGATGCAGTCGCGCGGCAAGGTGCCGCTGGCGATCGTGTTCAACACGGTGAATCCGATCCTCGCGCAGGGCGCGGCGCTCGGCAACGTCGCGATGCTGGCGGGATTCGACGAGGACGTGACCGCGGCCGTGCCCCATGGCGCGGAAGTGGAGATCGATCCGAAGGCGAAGACGCTGAGAATCCTGTGACCACTCGCGAGCACGCCATCCATTCCATCGAGCGCTACTACGACGAGGGGCGCTTCATCGACGACCTCGGCCGGCGGGTCGCCATTCCCACCGAGAGCCAAAACCCGGAGCGCGCCGCGAGCTTGCTCGAGTACCTGGAGGTCGAGATGCGGGGCTCGCTCGAACGCATGGGCTTCGCGTGCGAGGTGCTTCCCAATCCCGCGCCGAATCGCGGGCCATTCCTCATCGGCACGCGCATCGAGGACCCGGCGCTGCCCACGGTCTTCACCTACGGGCATGCCGACGTGGTGCGGGGCCAGGACGCGAGCTGGCGGCAGGGACTCGCGCCGTGGAAGGTGACGATCGAGGGCGACCGCATCTATGGCCGCGGCACCGCCGACAACAAGGGACAGCACACCATCAACCTGGCCGCGCTCGACGCGGTGATGCGCGCGCGCGGCGGCAAGCTGGGCTTCAACCTGAAGATCCTGCTGGAGACCGGCGAAGAGGTCGGTTCCCCGGGCCTCAAGGCGTTCTGCGCGGCGCAGAAGGGGAAGCTGAGCGCCGACGTGCTGATCGCCTCCGACGGCCCGCGCCTGCGGCCGAGCCAGCCGACGCTGTACCTCGGCACCCGCGGCGCGATGAACTTCGAGATGACCGCGGACTTCCGTCCCGGCGGCCACCATTCCGGCAACTGGGGCGGGCTCATCTCGAATCCGGGAATCGTGCTCGCGCACGCGATCGCTTCCATCAGCGATGCGCGCGGCGCGATCCGCGTGCCCGAGTGGCGCCCGACGACGCTCACGCCCTCGGTGCGCGCGGCGTTGAAGGGGCTGGTCATCGATGGCGGTGAAGACGGGCCCGACGTCGAGCCCGACTGGGGCGAGCCCGATCTCACGCCCGCCGAGCGCGTGTTCGGCTGGTGCAGCTTCGAGGTGCTCGCCTTCACCACCGGAAACCCCGACCGGCCGGTAAACGCGATCCCGCCCAATGCCAGGGCCTATTGCCAGCTGCGATTCGTGGTCGGCGTGGACCCGAGCGAGATCCTCCCCGCGCTGCGCCGCCATCTCGACCGGCTGGGCTTCGACCAGGTGCAGGTGAAGCCCTCGCGCGAGGAGTGCC
>JBKJTM010000180.1:0-5385 GCA_046590805.1 Usitatibacter sp. | reverse complement strand
CTTGCGCGAGAAAGTGGCGGTCTGCTGGACGACCTCGCGCTCGGTGCCTTCGAACAGGCGGCCGCCGACGGTCGAATATTCGCCTTCGGTGTTCTCGCGCACCACGTAGTAGTCGATGTCGCCGGGCTTGCGGCCGGCGAGCGGGCAGGTCACGCCGTCGAACAGGCGGACCGGGCGCAAGTTGATGTATTGCTGAAAATTGCGGCGGATCGGGATCAGCAAACCCCAGAGCGACACGTGGTCGGGCACGCCGGGGAAACCAACGGCGCCGAGGAAGATCGCATCGTGGTCGCGGATCGAGGCTAGCCCGTCCTTCGGCATCATCTCGCCGTGCTTCTGGTAGTACTCGCAGCTCCACGGCTTCTCGTCCCACTTGAGCGAGAAGCCGAACTTCCTTCCCGCCGCCTCGAGGACGCGCTGGCCCTCCGGCATCACTTCCATGCCGATGCCGTCGCCGGCGACCACGGCGATGCGGTGCGGGGACGGACGCCGGTTCACGGCCTTGCCCGGTTTGGGGTCCGTCCCCGGTTTTGTCTTATTCGCCAAAGAATCTCTCCAGTTCCTCGTTCAAGAGTTCCGGCACTTCCTCCGGAAGATAGTGCGCCGCCGGGAGCGCGCGGCCGCGGACATCATCGGCCACGCGGCGCCATTCGTCGAGCGGCGCGAAGCAGCGCTCCACCACCCCGTTCGCGCCCCAGAGCGCGAGCAGCGGCGCGCGCACCTTGCGTCCCGCGTCCCGGTCGGCACGATCGTGCTCGAGGTCGATGGTCGCCGCGGCGCGATAGTCCTCGCAGCTCGCGTGGATCGCGCCCGGCGTGAAGCAGCGCTGGTACTCGGCCCAGGCCTCGGGCGCGAACACGCCGCGCGAAAGGCTCTCGCCCATCTTCTCGCGCAGGTAGGCCTTCGCGTCCGCCCCGATCATGCGTTCCGGGCCATGGGCGGGAAGGATCAGGAAGAACCAATGCCAGTAGGCGCGCGCGAAGGCGTCCGTGGTCTGCTCGTACATCGCAGCCGTGGGCGCGATGTCGAGCACCGCGACCTTCCTCACCGCTTGGGGGTGGTCCATCGCCAGCCGATGCGCGACACGCCCGCCGCGGTCGTGCCCCACCAGCAGGAAGCGGTCGTGTCCGAGGGCCCGCATCAGCTCCACCTGGTCCTTCGCCATCGCGCGCTTTGAATAGGGCGCGTGGTCGGCGGTGGTCGCGGGCTTGCCGGAATCGCCATAGCCGCGCAGGTCCGAGGCCACGACGTTGAACCGCTCGGCAAGCCGCGGGGCCACCTTGTGCCAGATTGCGTGCGTCTGCGGGTAGCCGTGGAGGAGCAGGACCGCGGGCCCCGCGCGCTTCGGGCCGATCGCGGCATGGATGTCGATCCCCTCCAGGGGAACGAGGCGGCTCGCGAAGCCGGGAAAGAGTGCCATGGGGCTATCGTAGATCGGACTTGGCGCCGGCGCTGATGACCTGGCGCAACTCCGTCTTCACCACCTTGCCGTAGTTGTTCTTCGGCAGGCGCTCGACGAAGCGGTATTCCTTCGGGCGCTTGAAGCGCGCGATGTGCTCGAGGCAGAGCGAGTCCAGTTCCCGGGTGGTTGGCGCCGTGCCGCGCGCGACGATGAAGGCGACCACCGCCTCGCCCCACTCCGGATCCGGCCGCCCGACGACGCTCGCCTCCGCCACCCCGGGGTGCAGCAGAAGTACCTCCTCCACCTCGCGCGGATAGATGTTCGAGCCGCCGCTCACGATCAGGTCCTTGCTGCGGTCCTTGAGGGTGAGGAAGCCGTCGCGGTCGAGCTCGCCCAGGTCGCCGGTCCAGAGCCAGCCGTCGCGCAGCGCGCGGCGCGAGGCGTCTTCATTGCCCCAGTAGCCCGACATCACCACGTCGCCGCGCACGCACACCTCGCCGATCTCGCCGGGCGGGAGCGCGGCGCCGTCCTCGGCGCGGATCGAGACGCGCACGACACTGTGCGGCAGCCCCACCGAGGCGAGACGCTCGCGATGGCGCGGGTGGCCCACGTCGGCGTGGTGATGCTTCGAAAGCGCGGTGATCGTCATCGGGCTCTCGCCCTGGCCGTAGATCTGCGCCAGGCGGTGGCCGAACGCCTGGTGGGCGCGATCGAGGTCGGCGCGGTACATCGGCCCGCCGCCGTAGACGATCGTCCGCAACCCGGTCGCGGGGGAGCCCGAGGCGAGCGCCGCATCCGCCAGCCGCTTCACGATCGTCGGCGCGGCGAAGAACGATACGCCGCGATGCTTCTCCAGCAGGTGCAGCACCTCGGCTGCGTCGAAGCCGCCGCTCTCGGGGACGACCTGCGCGGCCCCCTTGGCGAGGTGGGTGAAGTTGTAGAGGCCCGAACCATGCGAAAGCGGCGCGGCGTGCAGCAGCCGCCCCGCGGGGCCCACCGCGTCGACGTCGATGAAATAGGAGTACGTCATCTGCGCCAGGTTGCGATGAGAGAGCTTCGCGCCCTTCGGCCGCCCGGTGGTGCCGCTGGTGTAGAACAGCCATGCCATGTCGCCGGGCGCGCACTCGTGCGGCGCGATCGCCTCGCCCGCGCGAAGCTCGGCGAAGGCTTCCGGCGCCTCGATCGACAGACGCGCACCAGCGTCCGCGACGATGAAGGCCTTCTCTCTCGGATGCAGCTTGGCGTTGATCGGCACGGCGGCGAGGCCCGCCCACCAGGCGGCGTAGAGGATCTCGAGGTATTCGGGGCCGTTCTCCATCGAGATCGCGAGGCGGTCGCCGGGTGCGAGGCCCGCCCTGCCGCGCAGCCCGCCGGCGAGCCGCGCGACCCGCAGCGCGAGCGAGGCGTAGTCGGCCCAGGGCGCCGCCCCTCGATAGATGGCGATGGCGGCGGGGTCGGCGCGGGCGGCACGTTCCAGCCAGGTAACGAGGTTCATGGAAACGACATCCGGGAGGTAGTATTGCGCGTACGCAGATTGTGCCGCAGGACCTTCCCTCCGGTGCTTCTGACAAGGGAGAAAAGAAGATGGGGCTGCGCCTCAAGTTCAACATCGTGCTGGCGCTGGTATTCGCCGCCGGCATGGCGGTATCCGCCTGGGTGTCGTACCGGTTGCTGCAGAACAACGCCAAGCAGGAGGTGCTGCGCAGCGCGGGGCTGATGATGGAGGCGGCGCTCTCCATCCGCGGCTACACCGTCTCGCAGGTGAAACCGCACCTGGAGGCGCAGCTCGCCGAGACCTTCCTGCCGCAGAGCGTGCCGGCGTACGCGGCCGCCGAGACTTTCAACTCCCTGCGCAAGAAGTACCCCGACTACAGTTACAAGGAAGCGACGCTCAATCCCACCAATCCCCGCAACCGCGCGGTCGAATGGGAGACCGACGTGGTAAACGCGTTCCGCAACCAGGCCGACCTGAAGGAATTCAGCGGCGAGCGCATGACGGCCACGGGGCCGATGCTCTACATGGCGCGCCCGATCCAGATCAAGGACCCGGCATGCCTCGCATGTCACAGCGTGCCGGCCGCCGCGCCCGCCTCGATGATCAAGCTCTACGGCGAGAACAACGGCTTCGGCTGGAAGCACCAGGAGATCATCGGTGCGCAGATGGTGTCGGTGCCGATGGCGCTGCCGATCAAGAACGCCGACGACGCGTTCAAGGTCTTCATGGGGTCGCTCGCGGCGATCTTCGTGGTCACCTTCCTGGTGCTGAACGTGATGCTGTCCCTGATGATCCTGCGGCCGATCACGCGCATGTCGGCGGCGGCGGACAAGATCTCCACCGGCGACTTCAACGTCCCCGAGTTCGGCAAGGACAGCAAGGACGAGATCGGCCGCCTCGGGACCTCTTTCAACCGCATGAGGAGGAGCCTCGCGAAGGCCCTCAAGCTGATCGAGCGCTGAAAGGCGAGGAACCGCATCGCGTGGTCGAGCATCCGGAGAGCATCGGCAAGTACAAGGTGACCCGCCCCCTCGGCAGGGGGGCGATGGGCATGGTGTACGAGGGCTTCGACCCGGTGATCGAGCGCAAGGTCCCGATCAAGACGATCCTCGGCGAGTACCTCGATGCGGCCGAGATGGAGGAGGCGGTCGCGCGCTTCAAGCGCGAGGCGCAGGCCGGCGGGCGCCTCATGCACCCCGGCATCGTCGGCGTCTACGAGTACGGCCACCACGGCGAGATGGCCTTCATCGTGATGGAGTACGTGGAGGGCGACGAGCTCAAGCGCACGCTCTCCGCGGGCAAGCGCTTCGAGCTGATCGAGGTCTTCGAGATCATGAAGCAGCTCCTCGCCGCGCTCGACTACTCGCACAAGCAGGGCGTCGTGCACCGCGACATCAAGCCGGCCAACCTGATGATCCTCCCCGGCCCCAAGGTGAGGATCATGGACTTCGGCATCGCGCGGCTGGCGACCTCAAACCTGACCCAGGTGGGCACCGTGGTCGGCACGCCCACGCACATGGCGCCGGAGCAGCTGATGGGAGTGACAGCGGACGGCCGCGCCGACCTCTGGTCCTCGGGCGTGATCCTCTACGAGCTGCTCACCGGCAAGAGCCCGTTCCTCGCCGATACGCCCGCCGCGGTGATGCACAAGGTGCTGCAGGGGGAGGTGCCGCCGCCCTCGAGCATCGACTCCTCCCTTCCCGTGGGTTTCGACGGCGTGGTCGCGCGCGCGCTCGCCAGGAAGCCCGACGAGCGCTTCCAGAACGCGCGCGAGTTCCAGAATGGCCTCTTGCTGGCCCTCCAGGGCAAGGCGGTGAGCCTCACCGCCGCGCGGCGCATGCCGAGCCCCGACCGCACGCTCTCGCACGCGGATGCGATCAAAGCCGAATCCACCGCGGCGGCCCGCAAGGCGGCGCTCGAGGTCCCGCCGGAAGCGCTGGCCGAGGTCGAGCGCTCGCTCTCGCGCTACATGGGGCCGATGGCGAGCCACATCGTGAAGCAGACCCAGCGCGACGCCGGCACCCTCGAGGAATTCTTCAAGCTGCTCGCCGACAACATTCCCGAGGGCGACGAGCAGGCCGAGTTCCTGAAGAAGATCAAGGGCCTGCGGCCCGCGAAGGGTGCGCCGGCGCCGGCGCCCGCCACAGCCACGGGAAAGGCCGCGGCCGCGACCGGAGCCACCCGGTCCGCGTTCACTCCGGAAGTGCTCGAGGCGGCGGAGAAGTGCCTCGCCAGCTACGTGGGCCCGCTCGCGCGCATCCTCATCAAAGAGGCGGTGGGCAAGTCGGGCAACCTGAAGGAGCTCTACGTCCAGCTTGCCGACCACATCGACTCCGAAGACGAGCGGCGCGAATTCCTCGCCACGCTGCGCCGCTGACCCGGGGACGTACCCTCATCCCGGAAAGCGAAATCATGACCGGGGACGTACCCTCATCTCACAGCGCGAAATAAGGGTACGTGCTCGCGATCCGAAGGCCGCCGTTCGAGC
>JBKJTM010000086.1:0-7320 GCA_046590805.1 Usitatibacter sp. | reverse complement strand
CTGACCCCCCAGATGCGGCAGAGCTACCCGCACGAGCTGAGCGGCGGCCAGAAGCAGCGCGTGGCGATCGCGCGCTCGCTCATCGTCGGCCCGCGAATGCTGGTGCACGACGAGCCCGTTTCCGCGCTCGACGTGTCGGTTCGCAGCCAGGTATTGAACCTCCTGCTCGAGCTGCAGGAGGAGCGCGGCCTTACCTACGTGATGATCGCCCACGACCTCGCCGTGCTCCGCCACGTGACCAACTTCCTGGTCGTGATGTACCGGGGGCGGATCGTCGAAGAGGGCCCTACGGAGGAGGTTCTGTTCGCGCCCCAACACCCGTACACCCGCGCCCTGGTGGCGGCTTCACCGCGACTGGACGAAACCGGGCCCCGATTCGCGCCGGTGAAAGACGCCGGCATGGACCTTCCGGTGACCCGGGGATGTGCTTTCGCCCCGCGCTGCCCCGATGTCGAAGGCCGCTGCAACGCGGTGCCCGCGCTCGTCGCGGTCGGCGGCCAGGACCACAGGGCGGCGTGCCACGTCATGGCGCAGGCCGATCGGGTCCACCTCGTCAGGTGATCGCGGCGGCGACATGGGCCGCCAGGTTGAACTCCTCGTCCCGCGCCTGTCCCGGCGTGAGGGCAAGCCTTCGCTCGAGCAGCTTTCGCCCCGCCATGTGATCGGAGGGCTGATTCACCGATTCCACGCCCAGCAATCGTCCATTGCGGAAGCAGAAGACGGAGAAGCGGGCCTTTGCCGGGTCGCCTCGTACGATCGCGGTGTCGTGGTCCGCGGTGATGCCCGCGATCTGCAGCCGCAGCTCGCGCTGGTCGCTCCAGAACCAGGGGACCTTGGCATAGGGCACCGCGCGGCCGACCAGGCGCGATGCCACGCATCGTGCCTGGTCCACGGCGTTCTGCACCGACTCAAGCCGTTGGCGGCCGGTGCCGGACGGAGCGGGAAAACTGGCGCAATCGCCGATCGCGGAGATGGCCGGGTCCGCCGTCGACAGGTTTTCGTCGACGACGATGCCATTTGCAACCGCGAGACCGGCCTCGGAAGCAAGCTCCACGTTCGGTTGCACGCCGACTCCGAGCAGGATCAGGTCCGCCGGAATACGGGATCCGTCTGCCAGGTCCAGGCCGACAGCCTTGCCCTGGCTCACGACGATGCGCGTGACGTTGACGCCGAAGGAGAACCGGGTGCCCCAGGCCAAGTGGGCGCCGGCGAAGAATCGCGAGGTCTCAACCGACACGGCGCGCGCCAGCGGCCGTCCCGTGGCCTCAAGCACATGGACCCGGGGACCAAGCGTCGCGGCCGCGGCGGCAACTTCCAGCCCGATGAAGCCGGCGCCGACGACGACGATCTCGCGCGCATCGTGCAGCCTTGATCGCAGCTGCTGCGCGTCCGCCAGGGTTCGCAGCTGAATCACACCGTCCGCGTCCTGCCCCGGCGCCGCCAGCATTCGCACCCTCGCACCGGTGGCCAGGACCAGGTGTTCATAGTCGATTTCGGCGCCGGAAGCCAACCCGATGCGGTGTCTCGCGCGGTCGATGCGATCCACCCTCTCGCCCGGGAGGAGGTCGATTCGCTGCTGCGCGTAAAACCCCGGTGCCCTCAAGCGGACCCCGTCGGGACCTACCTTGCCCGTCAGGTAGGCCTTGGAGAGCGGCGGACGCTGGTACGGTAGCCCCGGTTCCTCGCCGATGACCATGACCGCTCCATCGAAGCCCGCATCGCGCAGCGAAGCCGCGGCCTGGAAGCCGCCCTGTCCGGCGCCGACAACGACGACGCCGCACCCCGCCATCAGACCTGGCGTTCGGGCAGCGTCACGGCGAGACCGTCGTGTTCCGCGGCGACAACCAGCTGGCAACTCAGCCGGCTCGTCGGCTTTCGCTCGCAAACCGCGCTGTCGAGCATCGCGTCCTCGGCCTCCGAGATCGGCGGGAAGAGCCCGGCTCGGGCTTCCTCGACGTAGACATGGCAGGTGGCGCACATGGCCGCCCCTCCGCACTCCGCGAGAATGCCGCGCACGCGATGGGCAATCGCCCCCTGCATGAGGTTCGAGCCGGCATCGACGTCCACGACGTCTTGCGAACCATTGGCGTTGATGAAGGTGACCTTGGGCATGTTGTTACGCCGCCCTTCAGGCTTCCGCGGTGACGGGAATGACCGCGGTGGCCTCGATCTCCACCCTGGCGTCGTCCTCGATCAGGGCCGACACCTCGATCGCGGACATGGCCGGGTAGTAGCGCCCGATGACCTCACGGTACACGGCGCCGATCGCCTTGTACGCGCCCACGTATTCGCGCTTGTCGGCGACATACCATGTCATGCGCACGATGTGCTCCGGCCGCCCGCCGGCCTCCGCGAGGACGGCAACCACGTTGCAGAGCGCTTGCCGCACCTGCTCGGTGAAGTCGGAGCTTCTGAAGCGCCTTTGCTCGTCCCAGCCGATTTGCCCGCCGATGAATACCAGCCGGCCCTCGGCGACGACGCCATTGGAATAGCCTTTTGGCCGGGCCCATCCGGGCGGCTGCAGTATTCGCGACATCAATTGGCCTTTCGGGTCATGGCGTGGGAAGTCGTCCTGGCAGAGGGCAGGCGGGCACGAATATCGTCGGGGATGGGCACGGCGCGCGCGGTGTCCAGCGACATGAAGGCGAGCGTGAGGCTCCCACGCAGCCGCCGTTGTCCCGCGCAGTCGCAGACGACCGCGAGCCCGATGGAGGACGATCCGACGTGCTCGACCGAGAGCGTCATGTCGACGACGTCGCCCAATCGGCTGGGCGCGCAGAACTCGCATTCGATGCGGACGGTGGGGACCCCCTGGCGCCTGGCCTGATGCAGTTGGGCGAAGGTGACGCCGAGCACGCCCGCGAACCAGTCCTCGACCAACTCGTTGATGAGGACGAAATACTGCGGGTAGAAGACGATCCCGGCCGGGTCGCAGTGCGCGAAACGGATCGACTTGCGTCGGACGAAACGACTCGGCGCTGCGTCCGGAGCATCCGCTTGCGGCAGCGGTGGCGATGCCTTCTTCACGGGACTTCGCGCAGTTTGAACCGCTGCAGCTTGCCCGTCTCGGTGCGGGGAAGCGATGTCCTGAACTCGATGGCGCGCGGATACTTGAATGGCGCGATGGTCCGCTTCACGAAGTCCTGCAGTTCCCGTACGACCTCGGGGGACCCGGCCGTATCCGTGCGCATCACCACGAAGGCCTTGACGATCTGGCCGCGTTCCTCGTTCGGCACGCCGACCACGCCGCACTCCGCCACGTCGGGGTGCATCAGCAAGGCGCTCTCGACCTCCGGGCCCGCGATGTTGTATCCGGCCGATATGATCATGTCGTCGGTGCGCGCCTGGTAGACGAAGTAGCCGTCCTCGTCCACCAGATAGGCGTCGCCGGTGATGTTCCAGCCGTTCTTCACGTATTCCGTCTGCCGCGGGTCCGAGAGGTATCGGCAGCCGGTCGGACCCTTCACGGCGAGCCTGCCGACCGTGCCCGCCGGCACCGCGTTTCCCTGGTCGTCGAAAACGCACGCGCGGTAGCCGGGCACCGGCTTTCCCGTGGCGCCGGCGCGCGCGTGCTCCTCGTCCGCGGAGATGAAGATATGCAGCAGCTCGGTCGCGCCGATGCCGTCGATCAACTCGATCCCGGTGGCTTCCTTCCACAGCTTGCGGGTAGCGGCGGGCAGAGCCTCGCCGGCCGAGACACACTTGCGCAGGCTGCCGAGGTCGTGTTGCTTCGCGGATGCGGCCATCGCACGATAGGAGGTCGGCGCCGTGAAACACACACTCGCCCGAAACTGCGCGATGGCGGCGAGCAGCAGGTCGGGCGACGCCTTCTCGAGCATGACGGTGGCGGCGCCGATGTGCATGGGGAACAGCAGCAGGCCACCCAGGCCGAAGGTGAAGGCGAGCGGCGGACTGCCGATGAAGAGATCCCCGGGAGTCGCGCGCAAGGTCGAACCAGGCCAGCAGTTGCAGATCGCCATCAGGTCGCGATGGAAGTGCATCGTGCCCTTCGGCTGGCCGGTGGTTCCCGAGGTGAAGGCGATGATGCAGGTGTCGTCCGCGGCCGTGTCCGCGTTGTCGAAGGTCGATGGCATGCGCGCCATCGACGCCTCGAGGCTGTCGTCGCGCTTCGCGTTGAAATAGCGGATGTGTTTCAGCGTGGGCGCGCTGGCCAGGGCCCCGAGCAGATCCTCATCGAGCCTCTCGTCGCACAGGGCGTGCGACACCTTTGCCTTCTCGACGGTCTGCGTGAGCTCCCTGGCGCGCAGCTGCGGCATGGTGGTGACGGCGATGCCGCCGGCCTTGACCACCGCGAACCAGCAAGCCGCCATCATCGGGTTGTTGGCGCCTCGCAGCAACACGCGGTTGCCGGGGACAAGATTCATCTCCTCGACCAGCACGCGCGCGATGCGATTCGAGCGCTCGAGCAGGTCGGCATAGGTCCAGCGCAGGCCCGGCGCGAGGATGCACACCCGCCCACCGTGGCCGGCCGCGACGTGTCGGTCGAGCAACTCCACGGCGCAATTCAGGTGCTCGGGAAACTGCAACTCCGGCGACTCGAAGAGGAATTCCGGCCACTGCTCGGGCGGCGGCAGGCTGTCGAGCGCGAACCTATCGACATGCGCGGTGTACCGGGCGTTGGTGTTCATCGAGTGTCCTTCATCCCTCGCGCGGCTGCGCGAGCAGTTCGCGCGCGATGATCAGTTGTTGAACCTCGGTGGCCCCTTCGTAGATTCGAAGGGCGCGGACTTCGCGATACAACCTCTCGACCGTCTGGCCGCTCACGACGCCCAGGCCGCCCCACATCTGCACCGCCGCGTCGACGACGCGTTGCGCGGTCTCGGTGGCCGTCATCTTCGCCATCGCCGCTTCGAGCGTGGCGTTGCTTCCCTGGTCGCGCTGCCAGGCGGCTCGATAGGTCAGCAGGGCCGCGGCGTCGATGCCCGTAGCCATGTCCGCGATCCGGGCCTGGGTGATCTGGAAGTCCCCAAGCGTCTTGCCGAACATCTGGCGCGTGGTCGCGCGGACGAGCGCTTCGTCGAGAGCGCGCCGCGCGAGGCCGAGGGCCGCGGCAGCGACCGACGAGCGGAAGATGTCCAGCGTTCGCATCGCGATCTTGAAGCCCTGCCCCGCGTCGCCCAGGCGGCTGGACAGCGGCACCCGGCAGCGCTCGAACCTGATTCGCGCCAGTGGGTGTGGCGCGATGACCTGGATGCGCTCCACCACAGTGAGTCCCGGCGTGTCCGCCGCGACGATGAAGGCCGAGAGGCCTCGCGACCCGGCGGCCTCTCCGGTACGTGCGAACACGACGTAGAAGTCGGCGATCTCGCCATTGGAAATCCACGTCTTTTCGCCGTCGAGGATGTAGGCATCGCCCTCCTGCCGCGCCTGGCAGGCAATCGCGGCGACATCGGAACCGGCATCGGCCTCGGAGAGCGCGAACGCGGCAATGGCTTCGCCGGAAGCGACCGGAGTCAGGAAGGCGCGCTTCTGCCCCTCGGTTCCATGCAGCGAGATGGCCCCCGAGCCCAGTCCCTGCATCGCGAATGCGAAATCCGCTAGCCCCGAGTGGCGCGCCAGGGTTTCGCGAATGACGCAGATGGCGCGGGTGTCGATGTGTTCCGACGCCCCTCCATGGGCGATCCCGCCGACGGCGTGGCGCAGCCAGCCGCCCGCACCAAGGCGTCGTACCCATGCGCGGCAGGTGGTGTCCACGTCGGAATCGCCATGATCCCTGTCGAGACTGCGAGCCCAGGCGTCGAGATCGAGGCCGAGGCGCTTGTGCCCCTTCTCGAAGAAGGGCCAGTCGAGATGATTCTGGTGGCTCATCGGTCGCGCTCGCCTCGGGGATCGATCGGTGTCAGCTCAGTTGCCTTCGAACTTCGGCTTCTGCTTCGAGGCGAACGCCTCGAAGGCACGGCGGAAGTCCCCGGTGGCCATGCAGATCGCCTGGGCTTGAGCCTCGGCCTCGATCGCTTCGTCCACGCCCATGTCCCATTCCTGGTGGAGCATCTTCTTGGTCATGGCGTGGGCGAACGTGGGGCCGGTGGCCAGGTCCCGCGCAAGCTCCAGCGCGCTTTCCACGACGGCTTCAGGCGCGCACAAGCGGCTGAAGAAGCCGTTCTGGCAGGCCTCCTCGCCGTTCATGGCGCGGCCGGTGAAGAGCAATTCGGCGGCCCGCCCCTGACCGATGATGCGGGGCAGGATGGCGCACGCGCCCATGTCGCACCCTGCCAGTCCGACGCGCGCGAAGAGGAACGCCACGCGGCTGCGCGCCGTGCCCAGGCGCAGGTCCGAAGCCATGGCGATGATGGCTCCGGCCCCCGCACACACCCCATCCACGGCTGCGACGATGGGTTGAGGGCAGGCGCGCATGGCCTTCACCAAGTCGCCGGTCATGCGGGTGAAGGCGAGAAGGGCGGGCATCCGCATTTCGGTGAGTGGGCCGATGATTTCGTGCACGTCGCCACCGGAGCAGAAGTTCTCGCCGGCGCCATGGATCACGACGCATTTGACGTCCGAAGCAAGGGGTAGGCGCAGGAAAAGATCCCGAAGCTCGGCGTAGGAGTCGAACGTGAGCGGGTTCTTGCGCTCGGGGCGATTCAGGATGAGGGTCGCCACGGGACCCGAGACGGTCCACAGAAAGTGCCCGGCGCGATAGCCTGCCGCTTCCCACCGGGTTCCCGCGATCGGGGCGGGCGAAGCTTCGGGGATCATTTGGTGTCCTCCGCGCGTTCCCGCGATGGCGCTTCCTTGGGGACCAGGTGCCCCTTGAGCTTCGCGAGGAGGCGGTAGCACTGGTCCTTCTCGCCCGCGCTGAGCCCCGCGAACATCTCGACGACCCACTGCTCGTGGGCGCGTGCCATCCGGGTGAAGAGCCGCTTTCCGGCCGGTGTGAGCTTCACGGTGTTGTTGCGGCGGTCGCCGGGATCGCTTTCACGCGTGACCAGACCCTCGTTCCTCAGCTGCTCCGTGATTCCCGTGACATTGCCACAGGTGACCATGAGGCGCTTCGAGAGCTCACTCATGTTGAGCCCCTCCGGATTGCGCTGCAATTGCGCCAGGAGGTCGAAACGCGGCAGAGTGGTGCGAAATTCGACCCGTAGCCGCCCCCGGACCTGTGCTTCGATCGTGTTGGTGCACGTGAGGAGACGCAGCCACAGGCGCAGCGCCTGGTGGTCCTTGTGGTTGAGACGCGTTTCCTGGTCCACGGCGTGGGTACGGCTCGAGCCGGGACCGAGATCCTCGTTCATGCTCATGTCACTTCTCCTCCCGATATCGATAGCGCCTGACCCGTGACCGCCTCGCTTCCGGGCAGGC
>JBKJTM010000127.1:0-2896 GCA_046590805.1 Usitatibacter sp. | reverse complement strand
ACCAAGCACCGCCTGCTCGCCGGCCACTCCGAGGATTCCGACGACTGGCGCATCGGACACCCGATCGTATTCCCCAACATGCTCGCAGTGGGCAATGGCGACGAGGCGAGGCGCTACTACTCGTTCCAGATCCGCGTGCCGGTGGACGACGAGCACACGCTGCACCTCTGGTACAACGCGTACACGCCGCCGAAAGGCGTCGCGGTGCCGCCGCACCTGAGCGGGCGCGTGCATGTGTACGACGTGCCCTACCTCGACCCGAATGGGGAATTCATCGTCGACAATGTCGACGGCCAGGACATGATGGCGTGGGTCACGCAGGGTGCCATCGCCGACCGCACGCGGGAGAACCTCGGCTCCTCGGACAAGGGGGTCGCGATCTACCGCCGCGTTCTGCGCCGGGAGCTGAAGAAGATCGCGCAGGGCGCGGACCCGATGGGCGTCGTCCGCGACGCGGCCCGCAACGAGCGCATCGACCTTCCGAACGAGAAGAAGAAGCACCACAATAGCGACGGCTTCGCGAGCTTCATGATGCGCACGCACGCCAAGTATTCCCCGGTCGCGCTCGAGGTGGCCGCTTTGTACGAAGGCAATACGAATACGAAAAAGGAGATGACCGCATGAAAGTCGTGTTCCTTGCCTGCGCGAGCTTCGCGCTGCTCGCCACCGCCGTTGTCCCGCCGTCAAATGCCGCCGACCTGCCCAGGGGCACACCGCCCATCGAGGAGATGGCGCGGTACACGGGAGCGGACCGCGCCGCGAAGCTGCTCGCCGCGGCGAAGGCCGAGGGCGGCGAGCTCTCGGTCTACCACGTCTACCCGGCCCTCACGCAAGTCACCGCGGCCTTCTCCAGGAAGTACGGCATACCGGTGAAGCCGTGGCGCTCCAGCTCCGAGACGGTGCTGCAGCGGCTGGTGAGCGAGGCGCGCGGCAATCGCTTCGAGGCGGACGTGGTGCAGAACAACGCGCCCGAGAATGAAGCCGCGTGCCGCGAGAAGCTGCTGCAGGAGATGCGCTCGCCGATGCAGGCGAACCTGCTGCCGCAGGCGGTTCCCGCGCACGGCTGCTGGGTCGGCTTCGCAATCGACATCTTCATCGCCGCGTACAACACGACCAAGGTGCGCAAGGACGAGCTTCCGGCGACCTACCAGGACCTGCTCGATCCCAGGTGGAAGGGCCGGCTCGGCATCGAGTCCGACGACCATCACTGGTTCGCCGAGCTCTCATCGGCCCTGGGCGAGCAGCAGACCCACAAGCTCTTCCGCGACCTCGTGGCCGGAAACGGGCTCTCGGTGCGCAAGGGGCACTCGTTGCTGGCGAACCTCGTGGCTTCGGGCGAAGTGCCGCTCGCGCTCACCACCTACAGCTGGACGCCCGAGCAGCTGAAGGTCAAGGCGGCACCGATCGAGCTCCATCCGCTCTCGCCCCTGATCGCGCAGTTCAGCACCATCGCGGTCCTGAAGCGGGCGAAACATCCCTACACGGCGATGCTGTTCTACGACTTCGCGCTCGACGAAGGCCAGAGGCTCCTCACCGACCTCAAATTCGTGCCCGCGAGTCGCACCCTCGACGTGCCGATCACCAAGCTGCCGATCCGCTTCATCGATCCCGGCCAGACGCTGGACATGCACGAAAAGTGGTTCAAGGACTACCAGGGCATCGTGGTGAAGCCGCAGGCGAGGTGACTCAGGCAGCCTGCTCGCGGAAGACTCCCAGCTTTTCCTGGGCGACGCGGTCGGAAAAGGAAAAGAGGACGAGGGGTGGGGATCGGGATCGCCGCCGCGCTGGCAGAACACGTGCGCTCTAGTTCTCCAGCCCCGCCTCGCTGCGCCACCAGGCTTCCCCGCCGTCGATGTGGATCAGGATCTCGTCGGCGACGTAGGACAGGTCGGGCGCCTGCAGCCGCAGCCCCGGCTCGTGCAGCTGCGCATTGACGTGCTCCCACGCCTCCCATTGGACCGGATCGTCGGTGGTGTTGGCCCTGATGAGGCGCAGCTCGGTGTCGAACAGGGCGCGCACCGCGTCGTACCTGGCCGATGGGTGGAACGTGCCGCTATGCCACGGGTAGTCGCCGCCTCCCGGCTTCACGTCGATCGTGCCGAGGACGTCGTCGCCGCGCACCAACTCCAGGCGGCCGGGCAGCGTTTTCATGAGTGCGCCACCGCCATGAGATCGACCAGCTTGAGCCGCTGCACCTTTCCCGAGGGCCCGCGCGGCAGCTCGGGCACGAAGTGGATCGCCTTCGGCGTCCTGAACTTGCCGAGATGCTCGGCGCAGAAGGCCTTGAGCTCCTCCTCGGTGCATGCGCGCCCTTCCCTGCGAATCACGCACGCCATGATCTCCTGGCCATAGTGCCTGTCGGGCACGCCGACCGCGGCGGCATCGAGCACCGCCGGGTGGCGCAGCAGCACTTCGTCGATCTCGCGCGGCGCGATGTTCTCGCCCCCCTTGATGATGAGCTCCTTGATGCGGCCGGTCACGAAGAAGAAGCCGTCCGCGTCGCGCACGCCGATGTCGCCGGAGCGGAACCAGCCGTGGGGAAAGAACGCGCCCTGGGTCGCGGCCTCGTCCTTGTAGTAGCCCGGCGTCACCTGCGGCCCGCGCATCACGATCTCCCCCGCGGTGCCGTCGGGGACCTCCATCCCGCGCCCGTCCACGATCCGCGCCTCGCAGCCGGAAGGCACGCCGACCGCGCCGACCTTGCGATTCTCGGCGACGTAGGGATTCGAGAACGCGGGCGCGACCGTCTCGGTGAGGCCCATGGTCTCGATCACGCCGATGCCGAACTTCTCCTGGAACGCGAGCAGGTGCTCCGGCGGCAGCGGTGCGGAGGCGGAGCGGCAGAAACGGATCCTGGCGAGCGATTCGTGGGGCGGAGCAGGGCCCTCCAGCAGGT
>JBKJTM010000019.1:0-2604 GCA_046590805.1 Usitatibacter sp. | reverse complement strand
GGATTCACCTCCAGGTACGCCGGCGCGCGCTGCTCGCCCTTGCGCAAATGGACGAAGTGCCGCTCGGCCTGCAACCCCTTCAAGTGGAGCGCGATGCGCACCCGATAGGCGGCCGAGGAGCGGAAATAGTCGTACAGAATCATTGCCGTGGAATCATAGCCTGCCTTTTCCCTATACTTTGAACGATGCACGAAGTCGCGACCGCGCCCAGCCGCGCGTTGCCGGGCCGCGCGGAAATTGCCGACCGCCTCGCCTCGCACCCGCCGCTCGAAGCGCTCTTTACCGCCGATGATCTCGAACGGCAGCAACTCGCGGCCGATGCCGCCCTGCGTCCCGCGGCCGTCCTCCTCCTCGTCGTCAACCACTACGAGCCCACGGTGGTGTTCACGCAGCGCACCGCGCACCTCGCCGACCATGCGGGGCAGATCAGCCTTCCGGGCGGGCGCTGCGACGACGACGATTGCACGCCGGAGCGCACGGCGCTGCGGGAAGCGCGCGAGGAGGTGGGCGTCGATGACCACCGCGTCGAGCTCCTCGGGCGCTTGCCCGAGTACCGCACCTCCACCGGCTTCGCCGTCACGCCTGTCGTCGGTTGGGCCGAGCCGCCGATCGCCTTCCGCCCGGACCCGCACGAGGTGGAGGAGGTCTTCGAGGTCCCGCTCGCCTTCCTCCTCGATACGCGCAATCATCGCTATGAAAGCGCCTTCTATAAGGGAAGGATGCGCAACTACTGGGCGATGCCCTACGGCCAGCGCTTCATCTGGGGCGCCACCGCCGGCATGTTGGTGACCTTCCAGCGAATCCTGGCCACCTAACCCTCGAAAATAAATGGTGTCGGAGTCGAAATAAGTGGTGTCGGAGTCGTTTTTTAGCTTGACAAGAACGAACGATCGTTCTATTCTTCGCCCATGTCACCCGCCGCCAAGACCGCCAGCACCAAGGGAGAGGACACTCGCTCCCAGATCCTTGCCGCCGCCGTAGACCAGGCGAGCGCGGGCGGCTTCGAGTCGCTCACCATCGGCACGCTGGCGGACAAGACCGGCATGTCGAAGAGCGGCCTCTTCGCCCACTTCGGCTCCAAGATCGATTTGCAGCTCGCCGCGCTGGAAGAGGCGGCGCGGCAGTTCACCGACCAGGTGTTCATCCCGGCGCTGAAGGTGCCGCGCGGGGTGCGTCGCCTGCGCGCGATCTTCGATAACTGGATCTCGTGGCCGCAGCGCGCCAACCTGCCCGGCGGCTGCCCGATCGACGGCGCATGGCGGGAGTACCAGCACCAGCCGGGCGCGATGCGCGACGGGATCGTCGCGCGCCAGAATCAGCTCGACAGCGCGCTCACGCGAGCCGTGCAGCTCGCGATCGATACCGGCGAGCTGCGTGCCGATACCGACGCGGGGCAGGTCGCCTACGATCTCCTCGGCATCATCCTCGTCTTCTTCCGCAGCACGCCCCTGCTGGGCGCCCCTGAAGCGAGCCGCCGCGCCCGCGTCGCCTTCGAGCGCCTGCTCGAATACAACACCCCGAAGTAACCCTGAGAGGAAACCATGTCCGCCACAGCCTTGCGCCCGTATAGCACGAACGTTCGTAAAACAATCGTCCTGATGTGGTGGCGCGTCAACATCGGGCTCAAGGCCGCGTTCGCCCCGCGCAAAGCGGTCGACACGGCCGCACGCCTGTTCACCACGCCGCCGCGCTTCGCGCACAGCGTTCGCGAGCTGGAGCTCCTCGCCAGCGGCGAGCGCCTGGAGGTGCCGAGCGGCTTCGGCACCGTCGCCGCCTGGCGCTTCGGCCGGATCGACCAGCCGGTGGTGCTGCTCTCACACGGTTGGGGCGGCCGTGGAACGCAACTGCGCGCGTTCGTCCCGGCGCTCGTCGCCGCCGGTTACCAGCCGGTGATGTTCGATCACATCGGCCACGGATTCAGCGGCAGCGGGGAATCGACGCTGGTGCATTTCGAGCAGGGGCTCGACGCGGTCGCGCGGCACCTGGAGTCGGAGGGGGCGGCGATCGCCGGCGTCATCGGCCATTCGCTCGGCGCCGCGGCGGCCGGCGCATGGCTCAATCGAACCGGGCGCCCGCTGCGCGCGGTGCTGGTCGCCTCGCCGACTTCGTTGCAGCGCTATTCCAGCTTGTTCGCGCGCAAGCTCGGCATCCCCGAGAAGCTGCGGCACGCGATGCAGCAGCGCTTCGAGCGCCGGCTCGGCCGTCCGTGGCAGGACTTCGAGCTTCCCCAGTCGGTCGCCAACGTGCGCGCGCCGGCGCTCGTGATCCACGACACCGCCGACGGCGACGTCGCGTTCGCCTCGGGGCTCGCCCTGGCGAGGGCCTGGCCGCAGGCGCGCTTCGTCGCTACCTTCGGCCTCGGCCACCGCGCGATCCTGCGCGATGCCACCGTGGTGCGCGACGCCGTCGACTTCATCACCGATGCGGTCGTGTTCGCGGCGGCGCCGGCGCGCGGCGAGCCGAACGCATTCGCGGCACCTTCACCGGTCCTTTAGCGCTTTCAGGGAGACCCGACATGAAGCACACTCGACCCGCGGAAGACACCGGATGCGTGGTGGCCCTTGCGGTGGCGTTCTTCGGCACGCTCGCCGCGGTGGCCTGGAT
>JBKJTM010000428.1:0-10752 GCA_046590805.1 Usitatibacter sp. | reverse complement strand
GTGACGGATGCGCTGCGCGAAAGCGAGCGGCGCTTCAGCGCCATGCTCGCGAGCGTGCAGATGGTGGCGATCATGCTCGACTGCGAGGCCCATGTCACCTACTGCAACGACTACCTGCTGCGCCTCTTGGGCCGGCGCCGGGACGAGGTCATCGGCCACGACTGGCTCGAGTTCCTGGTGCCCGGCGAGATCGAGTCGCTGAAGGAGTGCTGCACCAGGCCGCTAGGCGAGCCGCCCGCGTGGCATCACGAGAGCGAAATCGTGACTCGAACCGGGGAACGCCCTTTCATCCAGTGGAGCAACTCGATATTGCGATCGTCCTCCGGCGAGGTCGTCGGCACGGCGAGCCTCGGCGTAGACATTACCGCCAGGAGGAAGGCCGAAGAGAAAGTGCGCCGTCTTAATGCCGACCTCGAGTTGCGCGTCGCCGAACGCACCGCTGAGCTCCAGGCGGCCAACCAGGAGCTGGAGGCCTTCGACTATTCGGTCTCCCACGATTTGCGCGCGCCGCTCAACCGCATCCACGCGCTTGGCGGATTGCTCCTCGAAGACTTCGGCGATCGCCTCGGTGCCGAGGGCAAGGCAACCGTGCAACGGATCCGGCGCGCCAGTGAGGAAATGGACCGGCTCGTGCGCGACCTGCTGCAATTGTCCATGGTCACCAAGGGCGACCTGCACCGCACCCGGGTGGACGTGAGCGACCTGGCGCGATTGGTATTCGACGCATTGCGTGCCACCGACCCGGCGCGCAAGGTGACGTTCGTGCTGGCGGCGGGACTCACCGCTCGCGCGGATTGGGGCCTCGCGCGCATCGCGCTCGAGAACCTACTCGGGAATGCGTGGAAATTCAGCGCCTTGCGCACGCACCCTCGGATCGAATTCGGCAGCAGCCGCATCGAGGGCGCCAATGTGTTCTTCGTGAAGGACGATGGGGCAGGCTTCGATGGCACGCAGGCGGAGCGGATATTCGAGCCATTCCGGCGGCTCACGACGCAAGGCGAGTTCAAGGGAACCGGCATCGGGCTTGCCACGGTCGCACGCATCGTACGCCGGCATGGCGGGCGGGCATGGGCCGAGGGTGTCGAAGGCTCGGGCGCCACCGTCTACTTCACCCTGTCCGCTTAGGCGTTCACCCCCGCCAGGGGCATCCTGCAGCGTACCCCCAACGTGAACCAGAAGGTCGCGCCTTCGCTCACCTTGCCCTCGGCCCAGACGCGCCCGCCGTGGCGCATGACGATGCGCCGCACGACCGCCAGTCCCAGGCCAGCTCCGTCGAAATCATCAGTGGAATGCAGGCGCTGGAAGACCCCGAAGAGGGTGCCGGCGTATTTCATGTCGAAGCCCGCCCCGTTGTCCCGGACGTAGATCGCGGTTTGTCCATCGCGGTCCTCCGCCCCGATCTCGATGACGGCCTTCGCGCGCTTGCTGGTGAACTTGAGCGCGTTCGACAGCAGTCTCTGCAGCACAACCGCGAGGAGCGAGTGGTCCGCATCGCAGCGGGGTAGCGTGCCCACCCGGATCTCCACTCCGCGCCGCGAGATCTCGTCGCGAGCGTCCTCAAGGCACCAGTCGACAATCTCCCGCAGGTCCAGGGTTGTCAGCGCGATGGGCTGCGCTCCGGTGCGGGAGAGGGTGAGCAGGTCATCGATGAGCCTGGAAAGCTGCAGGACGTTCCTGTTGATGCGCTCGAAGAGCTGGTTCGCGTCAGCGGGCAGCAGGTTCCCGTAATCATGCTGGATGATGCGGCTGAAGCCGTCGATGGCGCGCAGCGGAGCGCGCAGGTCGTGGCACACGGAAAAGGAAAACGCGTCGAGCTCCCTGTTCACAGCCTGGAGATCCTCGACCCGCTCCTCCAGCGTCGCGTTGAGCGCCTGGATCTTCGACGCGACCATCCTGCGCTCGGTGAGGTCGGTAGCGACCAGCGCGATCTGGCCCCCGTCCCCGAGCAATGGAACCACGCTCACCAGGACGCGTTTGACCTTTCCGTCCCACGCAATGAAGTCAAGCTCGCCCTGGCATGCCCCGGCGTGGCCCCCCTGCAGCAGCCTGCAAAGCTCATCGCAATGCTCGGCCGCGGCGAAGTCCCGTGCGTTCGAGCCGATGACTCGCTCCAGGGGCATGGCGAGGAGGCCTGCGAGGGCCTGATTGGCATACAGCACGCAGCCCGCGGAATCCACCATGGCTGCGCCCTCGTGCATCGCTTCGAGGAATGTCCGGTAGCGGGTCTCGGCCCCCTTCAGGACGAACAGGTCCTGGCTGCCCTGTTCGCCCATGACGAGCGCGTCGACGTGGCCGCCGCGCAATGCGCTCAGCACCGCTTCGAGCTCGTCGAGCCGCTGGCGCAGCGCCTGGTTCTCGCCGGCCAGGTCGATGCCGTCGTTCATTGCGCGGGCAAGGTGCGGATGTCCATCGCGGCGATGACCTTGTCCGAGTCGGACAGGTCGCCGATGATGCGGCGCATCGGCGCGGGAATATTCCTCACCAACGCCGGTATGGCGAGGATCTGGCCTTCCATGGCCAGCAGCGGCTGCTGGAAGAGATCGATCACTTCGAGCTCGTATTCCCCTGGCATGTGCTTTTCGCAAAGGGCGCGGATGTTGGCGACCGCCCGGAGCGATTTCGGCGTGCCGCCCGTCACATAAAGGCGCAGGACACACTTGCTGTTGGCGTCTTCGGCGGCGGGCAGGAATGCCTCGGTCGAGAGTGTCAGGGGCAGGTCGCTCATCACGCTTGCCCCCTCGGCATCGATGGGTGTACCGATGGTGCATCCGCCTCGCGCTTGAGGCCGCGTTCGGCGATATCGGCCTTGAGGCGCGCCTCCAGGCGCTCCTCCTGCTCGATAAGAGCCTCGGCCTCCGACATCTCGGCCGCCGATTCGGCGCGCATCGCCATGATGCGAGCCTCCGCCGCCTCGCGCTTGCGCTCGATGTCGCGCCGATGACGCTTGATCTCCTGCAAGCGCGCGCTGGTGCCGGCCTTGTCGGCCGCCTCCTGCACCAACCGCGCAGTGCCAGCGACCACGCCGGCGGTTCCGAGATACACGTCGGCGAGTTCGATGCCGTTGCCGGTCATGAGAAACTCGCGTGCCTGGTTGGAGTGCGCCATGCCGCGCGACTTGAGTACATACAACAGGCGGTTGCGCTCGCCGCCCGCCTCCACGTCGCGCACCTCGAGCCAGGAATCCATCAGGGAGGAGACGTCGCTTCCACCGATTTCCGGTGCGCCGCCCTCGTTCAGACTGCAGAAGAGCGCGGTGATCTGCTTCACCTTGAGGAAGTCGATCAACCGGGTGAGCATCGACTTCACCTCGATATTGGTGCCTACCGAGATCAGGGTCGAGATCGGGTCGATGACCACGATGCTCGGATCGAACCGGGCGATCGCCTTGTGGAGCGTCGCCAGATGGACCTCGAGGCCGCTGGCCGTCGCGCGATTCGGGATCACCTGCAGCATGCCGCCATCGATAGAGGGCTGCAGCTCGAGCCCGATGGAGCGCATGTTGCGCGCCAGTTGCGCCGGGGACTCCTCGAACGCGAAATACAGGCAGCGCTCGCCGCGCTCGCAGGCCGCATGGACGAATGAGGCGGCAATGCTGGTCTTGCCGGTGCCGGCGGTGCCGGACAGCAGGATGCTGGTGCCACGGTAATAGCCCTCGCCGCTCAACATCGTGTCGAGCCGGGCGATGCCGCTCGAGACGCGTTCCGTCGACACGACATGGTCGAGCTTGAGCGAGGTGACCGGGAGCACCGACATGCCATGCTCGTCGATGAGGAACGGATACTCGTCCGCGCCGTGCTCGGAGCCGCGATACTTCACGATGCGGATGCGGCGGGTGGTGATCTGCTCGGTGACGCGGTTGTCGAGCAGGATCACGCAGTCGGCGACGTATTCCTCGAGCCCCTGGCGCGTGAGGGTCTTCTCCCCGCGCTCACCGCTGATGATGGAGCTCACCCCCTTGTCCTTCAGGAAGCGGAAGAGGCGCCGCAGCTCGGCGCGCAGGATGCCCTCGTTGGGCAGGTTAGCGAAGAGCGATTCGATGGTGTCGAGCACCACGCGCTTGGCCTTGATCGAGTCGATCGCATAGCCGATGCGGATGAAAAGCCCCTCGAGGTCGTATTCGCCCGCGGCTTCCAGCTCGCCTCTCTCGACGCGGATGTGCTGCACCGCGAGCATGCCTGAAGCAACCATGCCGTCGAGGTCGACGCCGAGCGAGGCCACGTTCTTGGCGAGGTCTCCCTGCGGCTCCTCGAAACTCACGAACACCCCGGGCTCGCCGTACTTGAGGGCGCCATTGACCAGGTACTGGAGGCCCAGCAAGGTCTTGCCGCAGCCCGCGCTGCCGCACACCAGCGTGGAGCGCCCGCGCGGGAATCCCCCGTGGGTGATCTCGTCGAGTCCATCGATGCCGGTAGGGGATTTTTCGAGAGGGATGATTCTCATCGGCGTTGCCTGGTCCATATTCTTTCCTTCTTCAAAGTCCCGCGACATGCCCCGCGGGGAGGGTGAAGCGAAATGTCGCGCCCTGGTCCACCACGCTCTCGGCCGCGACCGTGCCGCCGTGGCGCTCGATCACGCGGCGTACGATGGCGAGACCGATTCCAGTGCCGGGGAACTCGGCGACGCTGTGCAGGCGCTGGAACGAATTGAAGAGCTTGCCGGCATGTGCTGGATCGAACCCTGCGCCGTGGTCGCGCACATAGAAGGCGGGCGGAGAAACGCTGCCCGGTTCCTGGCCGATCTCGATCGCCACCTCGTCGCGGCCCGACGAGAATTTCCAGGCGTTGACCGCCAGGTTGGTGAGGGCAATGCGCAGCAGGTTGGGGGCGGCATGGGCGCGCATGCCGGGCTGCACCGTCAACTGGCATCGCCGTGCGGGATCCGCGTCGTGCAGCTCGGCCAGGACCTCGAGGGCCAGCGCGCTGAGATCGATCTCCCGGACCGTGAAATCGGCGCGTGCGATGCGCGACAGGTTAAGGAGGTCGTCAATAAGATTCTCCATGCGCTCGGCGGCGGCCGCGATGCGCTCGACATAATGGCGGTCGCCATTCTGGAGCGTGATCGTCTCGCGCAGTGCGGCGGCGAAACGCTGGATCACGACCAGCGGCGCCCGCAGGTCGTGCGATACCGATTGCGAGAACGACTCCAGCTCCGCGTTCGCCAGCCGCAGCGCCCGCGTGCGTTCCTCGACGCGGCGCTCGAGGCTGGCATTGAGGGTCCTGATCTCCTCCTCCGCGCCAAGGCGAAGCGTGATGTCCTCCTTGAGCGCGATGAAGTTCACGATCTCGCCGCGCTCGTCGAGAAGCGGCGAAATCACGGAGTCTTCCCAGTAGAGCTCGCCGCACTTCCTGCGATTGCGCATCGCGCCGCGCCATGTCTTCCCAGACCTTATCGTGTCCCACAGGTCTCGATAGACCTCGGCCGGCGTGAGCCCCGACTTCATCATCGAAGACGTGCTTCCGATCAGCTCTTCGGCGGCATATCCGCTCGACGCGACGAACTTGGGATTGGCGTACAGGATGCGGCCATCGGTATCGGTGATGACTGTTGCCGTCGGGCTCTGCAGCACGGCATGCGAGAGCATGCGCAGGCCCACCTGGGCTTGTGCGCGCTCTGCTCGTATCGTGGCTTCCCTCAGCTCGCGCTCCAGGGCGGGCGCCAGCCGCGCGAGCTGCCCCTTCATCACGTAGTCGCTGGCGCCCGCCTTCATCACCGTCACCGCGGTCTCCTCGCCGATGGCGCCGGAGAGCAGGATGAACGGGATGTCGAGGCCGCGGGCACGCACGATGCGCAGCGCGTCCAAGCCGGTGAATCCCGGCATGCGGAAGTCGGAGATCACCGCGTCCCATGACTCGCCCTGCAAGCCGGCCTCGAGGGCCGCGGCGCTCTGCACGCGGCGATAGTCCAGCTTGTATCCGGAACGCTCCAGGCTCTTCACCTCGAGCAAGACGTCGTCCTCGCAGTCCTCGACGAAGAGCACTTTCAGGACGGTACCTGCGGCGGGTTTGGCAGGCACCGCACCAGAATTGGCAGCGATCCCAAGTCCGGATCTAAGCAGCAAGTGATCCAAGGTCCCTCCCCCATGCGCGCGTTGCCGGCGATGTCGATGTGTGTTCGCTGCCGAGCGGGAACGAGGCGGCTATCGCCTTGCCTTGCGCGAAGTCCACCCCCAGCCGGAGCAGGCTTGCAAGGGTCTCCTCGTCGTCCACGCACTCGGCGACGGTAGATGCGCCGGCCGCGTGGGCGATGCGAATGATCGCGGCGAGCTTCGTGGCCTGGCTCTGACTCGACAGGCCGAGGACCAATCCCGCATCGAGCTTCACGTAGTCGGGCGCGACCTCGTGCAGGGCTTTCATCGAGGCGCGCCCGCGGCCGAATCCGGTGACGGCGATATGACACCCCTCGCGCTTCAGCTCGCGGACGCATTGCGCGACTTCGGGCAGGCGCTCGTCGAGCTCATCGGCATCGATGCCCAGGCACAGGCATTCGCCGCTCACCCGATGCTCGCGCAGCGCCGCGCGCACCACCGCGAGGAATCCCCCGCCGGCGAGCGTGGCGGCGGAGATGTTGATGCCGCAGGTCTGCAGGCGCCGCGATGGGTCCGCGCCCATCCATTCCACGGCGTGGCGCACCTGCCAGGCATCCAATGCCGGCAGCATCCCGCAATCCTCGGCCTGGGCGAGGAAGGTCCCGGGGGGAAGGTGGTATTCCTCCTCGCCGTCGAAGCGCAGCAGGGCCTGGTGGAACTCGGGCGCGGTGGATCCGGCATTGATGCGCGCGACCTTCTGCAAGTAGAGCGAAAAGTCGTCCTGCGCGATCGCCTCGGCGATGGGGTCGCTGCCCACGGCGGTGGCAGCGGGCAGCCCCGCGGTCGTGATCGCGACGGTATCGGCCGGTGCCGTCACGACCACACGTGGCACCTCGCCGCGATCGCCGAAGTGTGCAACACCTTGGGCCGCCATCCGGCGCGGCGGAACCACCGAGGGTGCGACGCTCTGCTCGACGAGGACAGTGCGTCCCGAGGTTGACTCGTACAGGGCGGCGAGAAGATCGTTGGCGCGAATGCGCGCCGCGATCTCCTTCGCGAGGCGCGCGCGCACGGACCGCAGCTGTGAATCGCGGCGCGCGATCAGCCAGCGCGAGCGCGAAGCACGGCTGGCGAGGGCGAGGCTCGCCGCCACCAGGACCCCCACCAGGAATGCGATCCACTGGATCGTGATCGCGGTGAGGAAGATTGCCAAGGGCAGCGCCGCCGCGAGGACCACGATCGACACGGTGGCCGCGATCGGGACCCACATTCGCGTGACCCTGAGGAATGCCGGGGGATTCATCGTGATTATTCCGCGAAGCGGGCCGTCGCCGACTCCCCCGCGACCTGCGCGTTCACCAGGCCGTTGCGCACCGCATAAAGGACCAGCCCCGCCACCTCGTGGATGGCCAGCCGCTCCATCAGGCCCGTGCGGTGGGTTTCCACGGTCTTCACACTCACCCCGAGTGAGAACGCGATCTGCTTGGTGCTGCGTCCCTCGGCGATGAGTTGCAGGATCTCGCGCTGGCGCGGCGTGAGCGCCTCGATCGAAGGCCCGCCAGAAGCTGCTCCCGCTTGGGACAGGCTGGAAACCAGGTGTTTCGAGACCTTGGGGCTCACGTAGGTCTCGCCACGCATCACCGCCTCAATCGCCATGGTGAACTCGAGCGGTGCCGAATCCTTGATCAGATAGCCGCTGGCGCCCGCCTTGAGAGAGCGGCGCACGAAGTCCTCGGTGTCGTGCATGGAAAGGATCAGGATCGGAACCTGCGGATGCTGGGCGCGCAGGCGCGCGGTGGCTTCGATGCCGTTCAATTCCTTCATGGAGATGTCCATGATGATCAGGTTCGGCGAGGTGGTGCCCGCCAGGGTGATGGCATCGCGGCCGTTGGATGCTTCCGCCACGATGTTCACACCGTCCATCTCGCACAGCAGCGCACGGATTCCGGCGCGCACCAATACGTGGTCGTCGGCGAGCAGGACGCGAATCGGCGTCATGCGCCCGCCGCAGCCGTTTCTTCGGGCGCGACTTGCCTCGACCCGGGTAACGGGAATATTGCGCTCACCGTAGTACCGCCTCCCACAACGCTGCGGATCTTGAGCCGCCCACCCGCGAATTGCGCGCGTTCCTCCATGCTGACCAGGCCCAGGCTTCCGGAGCGCGGGCTGCGCTCGCGCGCGGCCTTCTCGTCGAATCCCACGCCGTCGTCATGCACCGAGAGCTTGAGCAGTTGGCCGTCGGATTCCACGCTCACCACGATCGAGGTGGACTTGGCGTGGCGCGCGGCGTTGTTGAGCCCCTCCTGGACGATGCGATAACAGGTGCTCTCCAGCGAGGCGGGCAGCCGGCGCTCGGCGAGACCGGCGCTTTTGAAGCGCACCTGTAGTCCGGTCGCCGCGGCCTGGCGCTCCGCGAGCCAGCGCAGCGCGTCCTCAAGCCCGAGCTGCTCGAGCTGCGGTGGGCGCAGTTCGTGGGAGAGGTGGCGAAGCTTGGCGAGCGCTGAATCCGCGGCGGCAAGGCACTCGGCGACCAGCGCGGGCTGGCCTTCAACGGGGCCACACGCCAGCCGGTGCAGGCCGATCTTCAGGGCACCCAGGATCTGTCCCACGTCGTCGTGCAGCTCGAGCGAAATCGCTCGACGTTCTTCCTCCTGCACCGCCAGAACGCGGCTCGACAGCGCCTTCACGCGCTTGTGGGCATCCTGCAGCGCAAGGTGGGCCACCACGCGATCGGTGACGTCGAGGTGCGACATGACGACCCCGTGGTCGCTGCCCTCGAGCGGCATGACGAGCGCGAGATACCAGCGCGGCGCGCCGCCGACGTCGAGCGCATATTCCATCGAGTACGCCCGCTTTTCCCGAACACCCACCGCGCGGATGCCGCGCGCGAGGTCGCGGGCGAAGCTGTTGCCGCGGCCCAGCGCCTCTTCGAGCACGCGCAGGTAGTTGGTCCCGGCGCGCGGAGTCGCGAGACCCATCGCGGTCCTCGAGGTGTCGAACTCCTCCCACGCCTTGTTGGCCGCAACCACCACTCCGGAAACGTCCAGCAGGGCGATGCGCGCCGCGATGGAATCGAGGATGCCCCGGCGCATGACCTCGCTCCTGCGCAAGGCCTCGACGGCGCGCGTCTTGTCCCGGCGCACGTCCCGGCGCTCGATCGCGGAGCCGATCGCCTTGGGCAGGCGGTCCAGGTCGCCCTTGGAAAGATAGTCGCTCGCCCCGTTCTGCATGGCGATCACCGCTTCGCCCTGGCCGATGTGATTCGAGACGACGATGAAAGGGATGTCGAGCCCGCGTTCGGAAAGGATCTGCAGGGCACGTTCCGCGCTGAAGCGCGGCATGTGGTAGTCGCAGAGGATCGCGTCCGGCATTTCCGCCTCGAGCTGCGCGAGGTAGTCGGGCTCGGAGTCGACCCGCGTGACGGCGCCCGCGAAGGGCGTATTGCGCAGGGCGAGCGTCACCAGCTCGGCCTCGTCTGGCGAGTCCTCGACATGCAGGATGCGATAGGAAGTGTTCATGCAGCGAGTCTTCCCCGTTTGGAGTCAGACGGCCATGGGTGGTTCCCCTAGATGCCGCCTTCGAAAAACCCTAGGCCCCGACCGCTTCCTGGGCCCCGGTACGGGAATGCGAGCGCGCCTCTAGGGGAATGCCCGATGGCCGGCAAGGTGCGCGGCGCTCAATCTGGCTGCACGATCAATCAAGGCGACGCGCAAATGGCTGCGAACGGCATCCGGGTAATGGTGGTGGACGACGAGGCGCACATCCGCGCCGTCGTGGCGGGCGCGGTGACCGCGCTGGGCGGTGAAGTCGTCGCCGAAGTGTCCGACGGCGCTCAGGCGGTGGCGGTATTCGCTCGCCTGCGACCGCAGGTGGTCATCCTCGACATCAACATGCCTACGCTCCGCGGCGACGAGGCGCTCAAGCAAATCCGCGCCATCGATCCCGGCACGGTCGTCGTCATGATGACCGCCCAGGACACCATCGACACCGTCCAGGACTGCCTCAACCAGGGAGCGTCGCACTACATCCTCAAGAACAACCGTGCCGAGGAGCTCTACCGGCTGCTCGCCGAGATCTGGGGCGAGCTGCAGGCCGAGCCGCGTGAGGAGGCAGCGCCGCGCCGCGAGGCGGCCGCATGAACACGATTGCCGTCCCCCTCGAAACCTGCCCGCACTGCGGCGGCTCGCTCGCCCAAGGCGGGCAGCCCCCCGCGAAGCGCTCGCTATCCCGCGAGCTTCGCTACGATCTGGTGGAGCTTGCCGCGCGCGCCCACCACGAAAACGCGTATGACGAAGGCGTCAAGGTGCGCGTCACCCAGGACGACATCAAGAAGCTCCTAGACAAACGCAAGAAGGCCCGCAGGTGATTGCGCTCAGCCCCTCCATCCTGCAGAAGGTGCAGTCGCGCTGCCCCGCCCATCGCGCCCAGCTCGAAGGACTCGAGCGCCAGTCCCATGGCGACGCCATCGAATTGCTGCAGCTCGTTATCCAGTACGGCTACCTAGACCGCGATACCGCGGGCGAGATCGCCGCGGCCGCGATTGACCGTACCCACGTTGGTCTGGGCAAAACACTCTTCCAGCAGGACCTCATCGACAAGGTGCCGCTGGAGTTCGCCTCCAGGTTCAAGCTGATCCCGCTCTACAGGATGGGCAGCGTGGTGTCGGTCGCCATGGCCGATCCGCTCGACGCGAAAGCGCTCACCGCCCTGGAAGTGTTCCTGGGTAC
>JBKJTM010000104.1:0-10398 GCA_046590805.1 Usitatibacter sp. | reverse complement strand
TGGTGCATCCGAAGACCGGTCGCGTGCACACCAACTACGCGCAGGCGGTCGCCGTCACCGGGCGGCTCTCCTCCAACGATCCGAACCTGCAGAACATCCCGGTGCGAACCGCGGAGGGGCGCCGCATCCGAGAGGCGTTCATCGCCCCGCCTGGATCGAAGATCGTATCCGCCGACTATTCCCAGATCGAGCTGCGCATCATGGCGCACCTGTCCGGCGACAAGAGCCTGCTCGAGGCCTTCACGCGCGGGGAGGACGTCCATCGGCACACGGCGGCGGAAGTGTTCGATGCCAGGCTCGAAGATGTCTCGAGCGAGCAACGCCGCTACGCCAAGGTGATCAACTTCGGCCTCATCTACGGCATGAGCGCCTTCGGGCTCGCGCAGAACCTCGCGATCGAGAGGAGTGCCGCGCAGAGCTACATGGACAAGTACTTCGCGCGTTATCCGGGTGTTGCGAAGTACATGGAGCGCACGCGTCAGGAAGCGCTCGAGCGCGGTTACGTCGAGACCCTCTTCGGGCGAAGGCTGTGGATGCCGGACATCGGCTCGTCGAACACCGCGCGCCGCCAGGGCGCCGAGCGCCAGGCGATCAACGCGCCGATGCAGGGCACCGCCGCGGACCTGATCAAGATGGCGATGATCGGGGTGCAGGGCTGGATCGAGCGCGAGAAGCTGTCCACCAAGCTGGTGATGCAGGTGCACGACGAGCTGGTGCTGGAAGTGCCCGAGGCGGAGCTGGACAGCGTGAAGGGCAACGTCGAGCGGCTGATGATGGGGGTCGCGGAGCTGGATGTCCCGCTGGTGGTGGAGGCGGGCGTGGGCGACAACTGGGAGAAGGCGCACTAGTGTCTTTCACGGACCTCTTCTCCGAGAAATCGGCCGGCTATGCGCAGGCGCGGCCTACCTATCCCGACTCGCTATTCCAGTTTGTCGCTGGCGCGGCTCCGGCACGCGATCGCGCCTGGGACTGCGCCACCGGCAATGGCCAGGCAGCCATCGGCCTCGCCCGCCACTTCGGCGCGGTGGAAGCCACCGACGCGAGCGAGCAGCAGGTCGCCAACGCGATCACCGCGCCCGGCGTGCATTACTCGGTGCAGCCGGCCGAGAGCACTCGTTTTTCCCCCGCGAGCTTCGATGCGGTGTGCATCGCACAGGCGCTGCACTGGTTCGACCTCGACCGCTTCTATGCCGAAGTCCGCCGGGTACTGAAACCCGGTGGCGTGATCGCGGCGTGGGGATATGGATGGACCCAGGTCTCGCCGGAGGTCGACCGCGCCTTCGAGCGGCACCTGCTCGCGAAGATCGAGCCCTACTGGCCCGAGCAGAACGCATTGCTGATCGCCGGCTACCGGACCATCCCGTTTCCGTTCGAGCCGATCGACGCCCCGGCTTTCAGGATCGAGGTTCGCTGGACGCTGGAGCAGCTCCTCACTTACGCGGAGACCTGGACGGCGACACGCCGTTATCTCGCCGAGCATGGGCGCCGGATCCTCGACGAGACTGCCGATGCCTTGCGCAAGGCCTGGGGAGACGAGGAATCACGGATCGCCACCATGGATCTGGCCATGCGCTGCGGACGGCATGTCGTCGCCTGACGAGGAGATCGCCGACGCCGCGCGCCGCCTCATGCGCGGCGAGATCGTGGCTTTCCCGACCGAGACGGTCTATGGGCTGGGCGCCAACGCAGCCGATCCCGCTGCCGTCGCGCGGATCTTCGCGCTGAAGGGCCGCCCCACCGAGCATCCGCTCATCGTGCACCTCGAGCGGGCGGGCGACCTCGATCGCTGGGCGCTCGACATTCCCGATGCCGCGCGCGAGCTCGCCGACCACTTCTGGCCCGGCGCGCTGACGATGATCCTGCGCAAGGCGCCGCACGTGCCGATGGAGGTGACCGGCGGGCAGGATTCGGTGGGCCTGCGCGTCCCCGGCGGCCTCGCCAACAAGTTGCTCAACGCCTTCAATCGCTTGGGCGAGCGCGGCGGCATCGCGGCACCCTCGGCCAACCGTTTCGGCCACGTGAGCCCGACGACGGCGCAGCACGTGCGCGACGAGTTCGGCCCGGACCTGCCGGTGCTCGACGGCGGCGCCTGCGAGATCGGGCTCGAATCCACGATCATCGATTTTTCGCGCGGCACTCCCGTGCTGCTGCGCCCGGGCGGCATCTCGCGCGCGCGCATCGAGCAGGTCCTCGGCGCGGCCTTGAGCCAGAACACCGCGGGCGCTCCGCGCGCCTCGGGGACGCTCGCCGCGCACTATGCACCGCGCACCGCGCTCACTCTGGTCGATCGCGCGACGATCGCCGAAGAGCTGAGGGATCCCGAGGTGGCGGTGCTCGCGCTGGGCTATGAGCCTGCGCACGCGACGGTGCGGGCATGGATCGCGGGATCCAACGACGCAATGAGCTACGGGCACGACCTCTATGCGAACCTGCGCACGCTGGATGCGAGCGGCGCGCGGCGCATCCTGGTTGAGACGCCGCCGAAGGCGCCGGAATGGGAAGCTGTCAACGACCGGCTCGCGCGCGCGGCTGCCGGCGCCGGCGACCTGCACGACGAGCCGTAGCAGACAAAACCGAACGCTCCCTAACCGCGCGATAATCATTCGAAGCGAACTCCGCCACAGGACACCCCCATGCGCAAGACCATCGCCCGACTCATCCTCATCGCCGCCGGCGCGACCGCAATCGCCGGCTGTGCCCCGCTGATGACCCAGAGCCCCGGCAAGGGCCTCTCCCCGGTGAACGCCGTCTCCGAAGGGGAGGACAAGCACCTCATGCTCTTCGGCCACGACGTGGTCGCCTACTTCACCGACCGCAAGGACGTGAAGGGCTCGCCCGCGATCAAGAGCGTCTACAAGGACGTGACCTTCCGCTTCGCCACCGCCGATCACAAGCGGGTGTTCGACGCGGCGCCGGAGAAGTACCTGCCGCAGTTCGGCGGCTATTGCACCAACGGCATCGTCTACGGCATCCCCTGGGGCGGCGACGCGGACCGCTGGGAGATGATCGACGGCAAGCTCTACATGTTCGGCGGCAAGGGGTCGCGCGACGCCTTCATGCTCGACGTGCCGCGCAACATGGCGCTCGCCAACAAGTACTGGAACGAGGAAGTGAACGGTTCCAACGCGTTCATCCAGCGCACCAAGAGGATGGCGATGCGCGTGCCGCACTACAAGACGGGCGAGGAGCTCGCGGCGGAAGTAGCGAAGGCGAAGAAGTCCTAGACCAGGGTAAGGCCTGGTTCCGTCATGCGGTCGTGCCCAGGCGAGATCCTTCGAAGGCGTAGCGAACGCTGCCGGTGACGCTGCCGTCGGCGCCGCGCGTGCGTTCCTCGAATGTAGCTCCACCCCGTGCGTCGAACTCGACGACCGTGGAGCAGCGCGTGCCGTAGTCCGCGCCGGTGATCAGCGTGTTGGACAGGCGCCGCTCCCACGCCACGCCGACACCGGTTTCGGGCAGCGACTCGTCCGCCGGCATCTCCACATCGGATAGCGTCTCGAAGAGCTGGAGTGCGGGATCGGTGTCGTGCAGCGCGGCCTGCATCGCTTCGCGGCCCTTCACGACCTTGGGCCAGGGCTCGTCCAGCAAATGGTTCGAGAGCGCGTGCACGCCCGGCTCGATCGCGCGGGCGTTGCCTTCGCGGCTGCCGAAATACCAGAGGCTCGCGCCGTCGCCCAGGATCAGGTTGAAGCCGTTGTAGTCGGAGGCGCGAGCGGCGAGCGCGGCGAGGAAAGCCTGGGGCGATTGGGTGCCGCGAAGGTATCCGGTCACCAATCCGCCGCGCGAGACCGCGGTGGAGCGGCGTTCGGCGGGATCGCGAAAATTGGTGACGGCGGCGAATCGGCCGGTGCGGGTGACCCCCATCCAGGTGCCGCCCGCCTGCAGGTCGTGGCCGGCGAGCAGGCCCGGCTCCCCGTCCCACCAGCGCGCCGGTTCGGCGGGCCGGTCGCGCCACTCGTCGCGATTGGCCGCGACGATCAGCGGCAGGTCATCGCGCGCGCGCCACGCGATGACGATCAGGCACACGCTGTCAGCTGCCGATCGAAGGGATCTTCTTCAGCGCCTCGGCGTAACGCGCGTTGTCGAACGGTACCGACTCGGTGAGCATCCGGCTCATCTCCACGCGCATCACCGTGGCCATCAGCTGCAGCGCCTGGCTGTTGGACGCGCCACTCTCGATGAGGCGATCATAGGTCGCCCGCGCCTCCGGCGGCTCGCCGCGGTCGATCTGGCTCAGGACCGTGTCGAGCATCGCGTCCCTGACTGTTCTGTCGCTCATGCAGCCTCCGGTTCTGAGGACCTCACACGGATTCCATTTTGACACGTTGTGACGGCGGGCTCATTTCTTCTCCGCGCCCATCACCAGGTCCGGCAGCCACGTGACGACCTGGGGAAAGACGGTGATGAGCGCGATCGTCACCACCAGCATGGCGAAGAACGGCAGCGCGGCACGCGCGATCTCGTTGGAATCCCGGCCGGTCATGTTCTGCAGCACGAAGAGGTTGAACCCCACCGGTGGCGTGACCTCCGCGATCTCCACAAGCAGCACGATGAAGATCCCGAACCACACCAGGTCGAATCCCGCCTTCTGGATCATCGGCAGCACCACGGCCGCGGTGAGCACGATCATCGAGATGCCGTCCAGAGCCATGCCGAGCACGATATAGAAGATGGCAAGCGCGCCGATGAGCGCGATCGGCGAGAGCCCCAGTGAGGCAACCCATTCGGCGAGCGCGCGCGGGATGCCGGTGAATCCCATCGCGAGGCTCAGGTACGAGGCGCCCGCGAGGATGAACATGATCATGCAGGAGACGCGTGTGGCGGAGAGCAGGCTGTCGCGGAAGTTCTTCCAGTCGAGCGAGCCGCCCCACCAGGCGATCCCGAGCGACCCCAGCACGCCGTAGGCCGCGCACTCCGTGGCGCTGGCGATGCCGGCCACCAGCACCCAGACGATGAAGACGATCAGCAGCGTCACCGGAATCAGGTTCCCGGAGGCGCGTACCTTGGCGGCGAAGCTCATGCGCGGGCCCGCGGGAGGTGTCTTCTCAGGATGAAGGAGCGCCCAGCACACGATGTAGCCCGAGAAGAGCGCCATCAGCAGGAAGCCGGGAATGAATCCCGCGAGGAAGATGCGGATGATCGAGGCGTCGGCCGCGACCGCGTAGACGACCATCGTGATCGAGGGAGGGATGAGGATGCCGAGGGTGCCGGCGGTCGCAAGCGAGCCCAGGGCGATTCTCTCGTCGTAGCCGCGCTTCATGAGCTCGGGCAGCGCCACCTGGGATACCGTCGCGCAGGTGGCGGCCGACGACCCCGAGACCGAGCCGAAGATGCCGCAGGCGAGGATGTTCACGTGCATGAGGCGCCCAGGAATGCGATCCAGCCAGGGTGCCAAGCCATCGAACATCTCGCGCGACAGGCGCGTGCGGAAGAGGATTTCCCCCATCCAGATGAACATCGGCAGCGCCGCGATCGTCCACGAGGCGCCCGAACCCCAGAAGGCGGTGAAGAGGTTCTTGCCGGGCGGGGTGCCGGTGAAGAGCGAGAGCCCCACGAAGCCGACGATGGCGAGGGTCATCGCGATCCAGACGCCGCCGGCGAGCAGCAACATCATGATGAACAGCAGGAAGGCGGCGATCTCGAGCAGGCCCACTCTAGTAGTCCTCGCTGTAGTCGCCGCGCGCGTGGCGCTCCTCGACCGCGACCTGGTAGGCGGGCTTGCGGCCGCGCAGCACTTCCCAGAGCTGCTCCAGCACCGCGACGAACAGCAGCGCCGCCCCGATCGAGAATGAAAGCTGCGGGATCCAGATCGGCACGATGATGACGCCGGTGGAGATCTCCTTGAACTTCCAGCTCTCGAAGACGTAGCGCACCGCCCACCACGAGAGGTAGCCGGTGAAGACCGCGGCGATCGCGAGCCCGGCCGCCTCGAACACAATGCGCACCCGCGGCGGCAGGTGCTCGAGCAGCAGGGTCACGCGCACGAAGTCGCCGCTGCGGAAGGTGTGCGCCATGGCGAGGAAGAAGGAAGCCGCGCACATCCACGAGACCAGGTCGTCCATGCCGCTGGTGCTGCGTCCGATCTCGCGCATCACCGTCTGCGTGATCATCGCCACGAAGATGCCGAAAACGAAAAACGCCGCGAGGTAGCCCGCGGCGTCGTACGCGAAGGCGAGGAGCTTGCGGGAACTCATCCCGGGCTCGCTCCCGCTGTCGTCATTTCCGGTACGCGTCCACGATCGCCTGGCCCTCGGCCCCGGCGTTCTTGGCCCACTCGGCGGTCATCGTCTCGCCCACCTTGCGGAAGTCGGCTTTCAGCTGCGCGCTCGGCGTGACTACATTCATGCCGTTCTTGGTGAGCTGCTCGGTGTACCACTTGGTCTTTTCCTCCGAGGTCTTCCAGCCCCGGGTCTCGGCTTCCTGGGCGCACTTGAGCACCGCCGCCTGGGTCGCCTTGTCGAGCGCGTCGAACGCCGCCTTGTTGGCGAAGATGACGTTCTTCGGCAGCCACGCCTGGGTGTCGTAGTAGTTCTTCACCACTTCCCACGCCTTGGTGTCGTAGCCGGTGGCGCCCGAGGTGATGTTGGCGTTGACGACGCCGGTGGCGAACGCCTGCGCGAGCTCGGCCACCTGAACGGTTACCGGCTGCGCGCCGGCCAGCTCCGCGATCCGCGCCGTCGCGGGGTTGTAGGAGCGCATCTTGAGGCCCTTCATGTCCGCCATGGAGTTGAGGGTGCGGCTGCTGTAGATCCCCTGGGGCGGCCATGGCACCGCGTAGAGCACCACCATGCCCTGCTTGGCGAAGCGGTCTTCGATCGTCTTGCGCGAGGCTTTCCAGAGCTTCTCCGCGTCCTTGATGCTGGTCGCCAGGAACGGCACCGAGTCGACGCCGAAGATCGGGTCCTCGTTGGAGTAGCCGGAGATCAGGATCTCGCCGATCTGCGCCTGGCCGCTCTGCACCGCGCGCTTGATCTCCGGCGCCTTGAAGAGCGAGGCGCCGGGGTGGACCTGGATCTTCAACTTGCCGCCCGTGGCCTTGTCCACGTCGGCGGCGAACTGGGTCACGTTCTCGGTATGGAAGTTGGTCGCCGCGTAGGCGGTCGGCATGTCCCACTTGGTCTGGGCCTGGGCGGCGCCGCAGGCGGCGACGGCGATGGCGGCGGCAAAAGCCTTGCAAAGCTTCATGGTTTTCTCCTTGGGTATGGACCGAAACTAACAAACGCGATAGCGCGTGTCAAAATTGACCATGGCAGCCAATCGCTGGCAATTCTGGATCGACCGCGGCGGGACCTTCACCGACATCGTCGCGCGCAAGCCCGACGGCTCGCTCATCGCGCACAAGCTGCTGTCGGAAAACCCCGAGCAATACCGCGACGCGGCCATCGCCGGCATCCGCTACCTGCTCGACGTGCCCGAAGGGCGCCCCATCCCGGTCGCGGAGATCGAGGCGGTGAAGATGGGCACGACGGTGGCCACCAACGCGCTCCTCGAGCGCAAGGGCGAGCCCACGGTGCTCTTCATCACCCGCGGCTTTCGCCACCAGCTGCGTATCGCCTACCAGAACCGGCCGCGAATTTTCGACCGCAACATCCGCTTGCCGGAGCTGCTCTATCGCAAGGTGGTCGAGGTGGACGAGCGGGTCGCCGCTCGCGGCGAAATAGTGACGCCGCTCGACGAGAAATCCGTGGCGCGCGACCTCGCGGCCGCCCGGGTCGAGGGCTTCCGCTCCATCGCCGTCGTCTTCATGCATGGCTATCGTTTCCCGGCGCACGAGGCGCGCGTCGCGGAGCTGGCGCGCGCGGCCGGGTTCGAGCAGGTCTCCGCCTCGCACGAGGTGAGCCCGCTGATGAAGATCGTCTCGCGCGGCGACACGACCGTGGTCGATGCGTATCTCTCGCCGATCCTGCGGCGGTACGTCGATCAAGTCGCGGCCGAGCTGCCCGACACCCGCCTCATGTTCATGCAGTCCAACGGCGGCTTGACCGACGCGCATCGCTTCCAGGGCAAGGACTCGATCCTCTCCGGACCCGCCGGCGGAATCGTCGGCATGGTGCGCACCGCCGAGGGCGCGGGCTTCGGCAAGGTGATCGGCTTCGACATGGGCGGCACCTCCACCGACGTGTCGCACTACGCGGGCGAGCTCGAGCGCGAGTTCGAGACCCAGGTGGCGGGAGTGCGGATGCGCGCGCCGATGATGTCGATCCACACCATCGCCGCGGGCGGCGGCTCGATACTTTCCTTCGACGGGCAGCGCCAGCGCGTCGGCCCCGATTCCGCTGGCGCCAATCCGGGTCCCGCCTGCTATCGGCGCGGTGGCCCGCTCACGGTCACCGATTGCAACGTGATGCTGGGCAAGATCCAGCCGCGCTACTTCCCGAAGGTGTTCGGCCCCGGCGGCGACGAAGCGCTCGATGACGAGGTGGTGCGCCACAAGTTCGCGGGCCTCGCGGCGCAGATCGCCGTGGGCACGGGTATGCCGCAGTCGCCGCAAGCCGTTGCCGAAGGCTTCCTCAGGATCGCGGTCGCCAACATGGCCAACGCGATCAAGTTCATCTCGGTGCAGCGCGGCCACGACGTGACCGAATACACGCTCGCCTGCTTCGGCGGGGCGGGCGGGCAGCACGCGTGCCTGGTCGCCGACGAGCTCGGCATGAAGAGCGTTTACATCCATCCGCTCGCCGGCGTGCTCTCAGCCTACGGGATGGGGCTCGCGCAGGTTCGTGCCATGCACGAGACCGCGGTGGAGCGGCGCCTCGATGCGGGCGTGGACCTGCTGGTCGAGACGGCGGAGCGCCTGGCGAAGCAGTGCGTCGAAGAACTCGAGCTGCAGGGCGCGGAGGTGGAGCGGGTGGAGAAGCGCGCACATCTCAAGTACGACGGCACCGACACGTCGCTCATCGTGCCGCTCACATCGGTGGTGGAAATGCGCGCCGAGTTCGAGCGCCTCTACGGCAACCGCTTCAGCTTCCTCATGCCCGACCGCGCGCTGATTGCCGAGGCAGTCTCGGCGGAGGCGGTGGGGAAAGCGACGGCTGAGACTGACGTGGCCCCGACGGCGGCGGTGGCCGTCGCCCTGGCAGCGCCTGCCGTCGCCCTGGCAGTGCCTGCCGTCGCCCTGGCAGCGCCTGCCGTCGCCCCGGCGAAGGCCGGGGCCCAAGCGTTCGTCCCGATGATCTCGGGCGGCGCCCGCCACGAGACGCCGGTGTACCTGCGCGATTCCCTCGTGCCCGGCCAGCTCATCCCCGGCCCCGCGATCATCGCGGAGCGCAACGCGACCACGGTGGTCGAGCCCGAGTGGCGGGCGCGCGTCACCCCGCAGGATCACCTGGTGCTCGAGCGCACCGTCGACCGCACCAGCCGCTACGCGCTCGGCACTCGTGCCGACCCGGTGATGCTCGAAGTCTTCAACAACCTCTTCATGTCGATCGCCGAGCAGATGGGCGTGCGCCTCGCCCAGACCGCGTACTCGGTGAACATCAAGGAGCGGCTCGACTTTTCCTGCGCCCTCTTCGACGCCGAGGGCAATCTCATCGCCAACGCCCCGCACATGCCCGTCCACCTGGGCTCCATGGGCGAGAGCATCAAGACGGTGATCCGCAAGAACGCTGGAAAAATGAAGCCAGGCGACGTCTATGTGCTGAACGACCCCTACAACGGCGGCACGCACCTTCCCGACGTGACCGTGATCTCGCCGGTGTTCGGCGATGTCACCCCGGCGGAGGCCGGGGCCCAATCCCCCGAGATCCTCTTCTACGTAGGCTCCCGCGGCCACCACGCCGACATCGGCGGCATCACCCCTGGCTCGATGCCTCCCTTCTCGAAGAACGTCGAGGAAGAGGGCGTGCTCCTCGACAACGTGAAGCTGGTCGAGGGCGGCCGCATGCTGGAAGCCGAGATGCGCGCGCTCCTCGGCGCCGCCCGCTATCCCGCGCGCAATCCCGACCAGAACATCGCCGACCTGCGCGCGCAGATCGCCGCCAACGAGAAGGGGGTGCAGGAGCTGCGCCGCATGGTCGCGCACTTCGGCCTCGACGTGGTGCGCGCCTACATGGGCCACGTGCAGGACAACGCCGAGGAGTGCGTGCGCCGCGTGATCGGCGTCCTGAAGGACGGGGAATTCGCCTACGAGATGGACAACGGCGCCATGATCCGCGTGAAGATCACCATCGGCGCCGACCGGCGCAGCGCCACCATCGACTTCACCGGCACCAGCGCCCAGCTCGAGAGCAACTTCAACGCGCGCTGGTGCCCGCGAAGTCGATGGTGGCGCTGCGCCGATCGGCGCCGATGGTGATCTTCACGCGGATCACCGCGCCGTTGTCCATCTCGTAGGCGAACTCTCCGTCCTTCAGCACGCCGATCACGCGTCGCACGCACTCCTCGGCGTTGTCCTGCACG
>JBKJTM010000065.1:0-10207 GCA_046590805.1 Usitatibacter sp. | reverse complement strand
CCGGTGGAATTCAGCCACAGCACCGAAGCCGGCCGGTCGAAGGTGACGTCGATGCGCACGTGTCCGGTGAAATCGGGCGCGCGCGGGTCGATGGCGAGCTGGACCTCGTAGCGGTCGGGGCGCGCCGCATCGCCCAGGCGGAAGCCGGGTGGCGCCGGCTCTTGCGCCTGTGCAACCCCGATGGACATGGTGGCTGCCGTGAGGGCGATCCAGCGCCTGGATTCGGTCATTTCCTACCTCCCGTTTCGCGAAAGCTTACTCAAAAAGGCGCCCGCGGACGGGGCACGTGTGGCGAAAGGTTGGGTCGAAGAGGCCATGACCCGCATCCCCCAGACCTCCGAGCCGGTGTTCACCCGCAAGGTCCTCATCACCGTGGGGATCGTCATCGTCGCGCTCTTCGTGTGGAAGATCGCGCCGGTGCTGATGCTCGCCTTCGCCGGCGTGGTGATGGCCACCGCGATCCGCGTGGGCGCGCTGCCGCTCGCCCGCCGCCTGCATCTTTCCGAAACGGCGGCGGTGTCGATCGTCACGCTCCTCGCCTTCGTGTTCATCGTGGGCGGCGGCTACCTCTTCGGCCAGCGCATCGCCGAGCAGGCGCACGAGATGGTGACCGCGCTGCGCGAGGCGTGGACCAAGTTCGAGGCGTTCGTGGGCAGGTTCCCGATCGGCCAGACGGCGATGGAGAACATGCGCCAGGGGACGGACTCCGATGCGGTCGCCAAGGTCGCGAAGGGCACCGTCACGGTGTTCGGCGCGGTGGCCGACGTGATCCTGGTGATGTTCCTCGCTGCCTATCTCGCGGTCTCGCCGCAGTCGTACCGCAATGGCCTGCTGCGCCTGGCGCCGCCGTCGGTGCGCGAGCGCCTCGGTGGCGCGCTGGACGCTTCGGGCGTGGCGCTGCGCAAATGGCTTCTCGGCCAGCTGGGCGCGATGGCGGCGGTGGGGCTGCTCACCGGCATCGGGCTCTGGGCGATCGGCGTTCCACTCGCGGTGCCGCTCGCGATCCTGATGATGCTGCTCGACTTCGTACCGGTGATCGGCCCGTTCATCGCCGCCTTCCCCGGAGTGCTGATCGCCTTCTCGCAGAGCCCGCAGCTCGCCCTCTACGCCGCAATGGTCTACTTCGCGGTGCAGTTCTTCGAGGGCCACGTGATCATGCCGCTCGCGCAGAAGTGGGCGGTGGCGTTGCCGCCAGCGCTCGCGCTGCTGGGCATCGTCGCCTTCGGCCTCGTATTCGGCCTCATCGGCGTGCTGTTCGCGATGCCGCTGCTGGTGGTCACCATCGTGCTGGTGCAGAAGCTCTACGTCGCGCCGATGGAAGAGAAGTAGCGCCCGGCCGCCGCACGGCGGCCGGGCTGTCGCTCACACTGGCGGCGGATCCATCGCGCGGTCCCAGTTGCGGTGCCGGGCGATCGCCGCGATGAAGGCCTCGACCCCCGCCTCGGGGTCGCCGCCATCCATCAGCAACAACGCCGCGTCCTCCGCATCGAGGGGGAGCATCGCCTTCTCGAGCAGCGCCCGCCCATGGCCGTTGGCGAGGATCGCCTTGCAGTGGCGATACTGGTCCCTCACGAACTCGACCGCCTGGCCGAGCGCGGCGAGCGCGTCGCCCGAGCGCTGACCGTCGGGGATCGCCACGGCGTCGAACAGGCACGAAGGCATCGTCTCGAAGGTCGCATCGGCCTCGAGCGGCGCGCCCCCGAGCGCCGCGACCGCGCCCAGGCGCGAAGCCACGATGCGCGGCACCGCCCCCAGGTCGGTGAGCGCCTTGTGCACCTCCATCACGCCGTCGTGGTCGACGCCAGCCGCGACCAGGATCGCCACCTTGCGGCCCGCGATCGAGCCGTCGCCCGGCCGGGCCGTGAGGGACAGCGTCGGCGACTCCTTCACCTCGGGTTTCACGCGCTGCCCCGCCAGCGGCAGGGGCTGGGGGACTTGCATGCCGAGTCCCTCGGCGACCCGGCTCACCAGGTCCCGGTCCACGTTGGCGAGCTGGGCCAGCACGCGCTCGCGTATCGCCGGCACCTGCACCTTGGTGAGCTCGAAGCGGAACGCGCGGACGATGTGCGCCTTCTCGACCTCGGTCTGGCTGCTGAAGAAGAGTGTCGCCTGGTTGTAGTGCTCGGCGAACTTCTCGGGCTTGCCGCGCACCTTGTCCTCGGGCGTGGGATCGGGGAAGGTCGTGAAGCCGCGCATTGCGCCCTGCTGGAAGGGGCAGCCGCCGGCGAGCGAGTTGGGCTCGTAGGCGACGCGCCCGCGGTTGATCGCCTGGCGATGCATGCCGTCGCGCTGGTTGTTGTGCACCTGCGCCACCGGCGTGTTGATCGGGATCTCGTGAAAGTTGGGACCGCCCAGGCGCGAGATCTGGGTGTCGAAGTACGAGTGGATGCGCCCGGCGAGCAGCGGATCGTTGGAGAAGTCGATCCCCGGCACCAGGTTCTGCACGCCGAAGGCCACCTGCTCCGTCTCCGCGAAGAAATTGTCGGGGTTGCGGTTCAGCACCATGCGGCCCACGGGCGTCACCGGAACCAGCTCCTCGGGCACGATCTTGGTGGGATCGAGGACATCGAAGCTGAAACCGTTCGCCTGCTCCTCGGTGAACACCTGGAAGCCCAGCTCCCACTCGGGGAACACGCCCGCCTCGATCGATTCCCACAGGTCGCGGCGGTGGAAATCGGGATCGGCGCCGTTGATCTTCACCGCCTCGTCCCAGTCGACGGAGTGCGTGCCCTTCACCGGGTTCCAGTGGAACTTCACGAAGCGCGACTCGCCCTTCGCGTTGACCAGGCGGAAGGTGTGCACACCGAAGCCCTGCATCATCGCGTAGCTGCGCGGGATGGCGCGGTCGCTCATCGCCCACATCAGCATGTGGGTCGATTCCGGCATCAGGGACACGAAGTCCCAGAACGTGTCGTGCGCGCTTCCGGCCTGCGGCATGCCGTGGTGCGGCTCGGGCTTCACCGCATGCACGAGATCGGGAAACTTCATCGCGTCCTGGATGAAGAACACCGGGATGTTGTTGCCGACGATGTCGAAGTTGCCCTCGTCGGTGTAGAACTTGACGGCGAAGCCGCGCACGTCGCGCGCGAGGTCGAACGAGCCGCGCTCGCCCGCCACGGTGGAAAAGCGCACGAACACCGGCGTGCGCTTGCCCTCCTCGGCGAGGAAAGACGCCCTGGTGACTTTCGATTGCGGCTTATAGCACTCGAAGAATCCGTGTGCTGCCGAGCCGCGGGCGTGCACGATGCGCTCCGGAATTCGCTCGTGGTCGAAGTGGGTGAGCTTCTCGCGGAGGATGAAGTCCTCCATGAGCGTCGGGCCGCGCAGGCCCGCCTTGAGGGAATTCTGGTTGTCGGCGATCGGCTGGCCGAAATTGGTGGTGAGGCCCTGGCCGCCGCTGTCGACGCGGACGCGGTCGAGCGGCCGGTTGTTCGCATTGAAGCCGGGCTGCGGCTTGCCGTCGCCCAGCTTGGCGGAGGCGGTCCCTTCCGAAAGGGTGCTGCCGCCCACCGAGGGATCCGCAGGCTCGACCGTCTTGCCGGACGGCGTCTTCCGGGCGGCCTCGCCGTGCTCCGCCGCCTTGCCCTCGTTGAAGCGGAACCTTGCCGCCATCTCATTCGTGGCCGCCATCTTGTCGGCGGCGGGATCGCTGCCGCGCGCGGCGGAGGTTCCGCGCCGGGAGCCGGCGGCCGTGGACTTCGCCGTGGCCTTGGCCTGGTATTTCTTCGCCGCGGAAGCGGGCTTCTTCTTGCTGGCAGCCATGTGCACCTTTCAATCGAGAACGGACAATGGAGGGTGACAAGGGATCTGCGCATGCGTTCGCCCGCCGGTAAGATGGCTTCATGAGCGACCAGCCCCTGGTGCGAAAACACACCGGCGACTTCCATTGGCAGCAGGTGGACACGCTTGCTTACAAGCAGGAAGGCAGCGCGCCCTTCAGGGACGTGACGCGCCAGGTGCTGTTCGAAAGCGCCGACCTGCCGGCGCAGCTACGTTATTTCGAGGTGGCGCCCGGCGGTTGGACCACCCTCGAGCGCCATGAGCACGTGCACGCGGTGATGGTGATCCGCGGGCGGGGGCAATGCCTGGTGGGGGACAGGGCGCACGACATCGCGCTTCACGACCTGGTGAGCGTGCCGCCGATGACCTGGCACCAGTTCCGCTCGGCCACCGACGAGCCGCTGGGGTTCCTTTGCCTGGTCGCGAAAGACCGTGACCGGCCCCAGCTTCCCTCCGCGGAGGAGGCGGCGGCGATCTCCTCGCGGTTGGCAAACCAGAGCGGGGAACGGTCTATTTAGTGATCACCACCAGCACGTTGCACGGCGATTGCTCGATCAGCGACTTGGAAACGGAGCCGCGCCACCAGCGCGCCGCCCAGCTGTCGAGGTGCTTGTGGCCGACCACGATCAGGTCGGCATTGGTCCGCTTGGCGCATGCTGCGATCTCCATCACCGCCTCGCCCACGACCAGCTCGCCGGTGGCGGCGTGCCCGGCCTCCTTCAGCCGCCGCAGCCCGTCCTCCAGCACTGCCTGGTACTCCTTGCGTTCCTGTTCCTCCAGCCCCAGGTCATAGACACCGCCCTCGCCGCCGATGAAGGCCGCCGGCGGCGGCATCACCGCAATCAGGTGCAGCTGCGCGTCGTCCCACCCCGCGAGCCCCCGGCCCTCGAGCAGTGCGTTCTGGCCGGGTACCGAACCGTCGTACGCGAGCAAGATCCGCTTGTACATGTGCTCCTCCTGTTGAAGTCCGTTTTTGTACTTGTTCGGCCCGCCGCCGTTGCAACTCGTCACAAGAAGCGGGGGCGTTATCCGGCAAAATAGCGCGTTTCGCCGCCCGATGGCACGGCCACGAGCCGATCGCCCATCCTCACCCTGTCCCGACCCCAACCCAAGGAACCCGAATGCGCCTACGTACCCTGCCCGCCGCCGTCTTCACCGCCCTGGCCGCCATCCCGGCCTGCGCGCTGGAAGCCGGCCCGGTGGTGCCCTCCCCCCTGATCCAGTCGGCCGAGAAGAAGGTCGTCACCAGCGCCGACCAGCTGCCGCGCCGCCAGTACCCGATCAGCAAGCTGCCGAGCGAGCTGCTCGACGCGCCCAAGTCGGAGCTCGACGCCGTCGTCGAGGCGGTCGACAAGGACCTCGCCAACGACCTCGCCACGCTCGATATCCGCGACCGCGCCACCCGCACCTCGATGCTGCAGGCGCGTGCACAGTTCGCGCTGCACCGCGGCGACTATGCCGGCGCCCAGGCGTTCCTGCGCGACGTGCGCAGCCAGCAGGAGAAGGCCGCCGACAAGCTCACCAGCGGCACCTCGATGGAGAACATCCTCGAGACGCGCATGAAGGGCGGCTCGCACGAGGAGCAGCGCGCGCGCCTCAAGGCATCGCTCGGCCAGGCGTACGGAGCGATGCCGTGGGACGTAGTCGGCGACAACCTCAAGGGCGCCAAGGGCAGCCTCGAGCTGATGTCGCGCGAGGTCGTCCTGGGCAGCATGCGCACCAGCCTCGATCCGGCCGCGAAGAACATGAACCTGAGCGTACCGGGCGGCTTCGTGATCGGCATCGTGTCCCTGCGCAACAACCTCGCGCACATCCTGCCGTTCCGCGACGACATCGTCGCCACGCTGCAGAACCTGGTGGACAAGAACCAGGTGGCGAAGGTGGACCGCTGGAGCGAGCGCCAGGTGGTCCTCGCCCCGAACGCGCCCGGCAAGCCGGTGGTGATCGGCATCTGGGACAGCGGCACCGACTACAAGCTGTTCAAGGCGACCAGCCCGCCCGGCATCGCGTTCGACCGCGACATGCAGCCGACCGAAGCCCTGGTGCGCCCGATGGGCGAGGCCGAACCGCGCATGGCCTCGCTCAAGCAGTACATCAAGGGCGCGATGGACCTGCGCGCGGCGATCGACTCGCCGGACGCGAGTGCGCTCAAGCAGCGCGTCGCCAGCCTCAAGGCCGACGAGGTGAAGCAGTTCTCCGAGGACCTCTCCGCGGTCGGCATGTGGGTGCACGGCACGCACGTCGCCGGCATCGCCGTGGAGGGCAACCCGTTCGCGCAGGTGACCACGGTAGCGATGCACTTCAATCATCTCTCCGTGCCGCAGCTTCCCGACGAGGCGAGCGCCGCTCGCACCGCCGCCGCCTACAAGCGGGCGGTCGACTCGTTCAAGGCCGCGGGCGCGCGGGTGGTGAACATGAGCTGGCGCTACAGCCCCCAGGGCTACGAGGGCGCGCTCGCGTACCACAACGTGGGCAAATCCCCCGACGAGCGCAAGGCCATCGCCAACCGCATCTTCGAGATCGAGAAGCGCGCGCTCGAAGGCGCGATCCGCGGCGCGCCGGAAATCCTCTTCGTCGCGGGCTCGGGCAACGAGGACAACAGCGCCGACTTCGCGCAATACATCCCGGCGGGCTTCGAGCTGCCCAACCTGATCACCGCCGGCGCGGTCGACCAGTCGGGCGCCGAGACCGGCTTCTCCACCTTCGGCAAGACGGTGGTGGTGCACGCCAACGGCTTCGAGGTGCTGAGCTACGCACCGGGCGGGGAGAAGATGAAGCTGTCCGGCACGTCGATGGCCTCGCCGAACGTGGCCAACCTGGCGGGCAAGCTCTTCGCGATGAAGCCCGAGCTCACCGTGGCCCAGGTGAAGGGCCTGATCCTAGAGGGCGCGGACCGCAACGGTCGCGTGAACCTGATCAACCCGAAGAAGACGCTCGAGCTCGCGTGCGTGAAGGTGCCGCAGGCGTAGTGCTTGTCGCCCCGGCACCGGCCGGGGCCCAATGAAAGAGCCCCGCCTCGCGGCGGGGCTTTTCTCTTGCGCGACCCGCTAGGGCTTGAAGGTGCGCGGCTCGTGGTCGGTGGCGACGCGCTTGCGATCGTGGTCGAACCCGGCGGCGCTGTTCTTGAAGATGTTCGGCTTGCGGTAGACGGCAAGGATCACGCAGCCCTCCGCGCTGTGGGTCTCGTGCATCGACCCCGGAATGCGCCAGACGTATTCGCCCGCGCGCGCGATGCCGTCATGGTCAGAGAACGACCCCGAGATCACGTAGCTCTGCTCGATCTCCGGATGCTTGTGGAACGGGAGCGTCGTGCCCGGCTGCCAACGCAGCAGGCAGGTGAGCTCGCCGGCCTCCCTGTTCTCGTAGAGCACCTTGATCTCGATGCCCTCGAACTGCGAGGGCTTCCAGTCCATGTCCTGCGGCTTCACGTAGGTCGAGCCGTTCAGGGTGGGTTCGAGGTGGCCGGTGAGGCGCTCGGCCTCGCGCGGCGTCGACTGGGGGTTTGCTGCCATGGGGGTCTCCTTCGTGGGAAGTATCAGGCCTGCGGGGCCACGTTCGGGCCCTTGCCGAACCAGTGAGTGTAGGCGACCCGCTGGTCCACCTGCACGTCGTTGTGCCAGTACATCACCCGTTTGGCCCACGCCTTCTGGCTCTCCACCACCCTGGCGAAGAGCGGGTTCTCCGCGGAGCGCTTGGCGATCACCGCGTCCCAGGCCTTCAGCTGCGCGTCGAGGATCGGACGCGGCGCGCGATAGGCGCGCACCTTGTTCACCGTCTGCAGCTCGATGTAGTCCTGCGACATGCGGTGCATGCTGCGCCAGTGCATGTCCGCGCTCGCGGCCTTGGCGGCGTGATCGAGGATCAGCTTCACCTCCGCGGGCAGCGCCTCGTACTTCTTCTTGTTGAACATCACCTCGCAGAAGTTGTTCGACATGTGGTAGCTCTGCTGCACGTAGAACTTGGCGACGTCGGGAAAGCCCATCACGCGGTCGTCGGTGGCGCTCGCGAACTCCGCTGCGTCCAGCACGCCGCGGTCGATCGCCGGCACGATGTCGCCGGGCGCCATTTGCACCGCCGAGACGCCCATGGCGGTGAACAGGTCCACCGCCAGGCCCGAGGTGCGGAACTTGAGGCCCTTCAGGTCGGCCACGGTGCGGATCGGCTTCTTGAACCACCCCATCGGCTCGCACGGCACGGGACCGAAGAGGAAGCTCTTGATGTCGAGCTGCGCCGCGGCCTGGATCTCCGCGAAGAGCTCCTTGCCGCCGCCGTACTCCACCCAGGCGAGCAACTGGTTCGCGTCCATGCCGAAGTCGGGGCCCGCGCCAAAGAGGCCGAAGGCGGTGTTCTTGCCGTACCAGAACGCCGCGAGGCCGTGGCCGCCGTCGAGCGTGCCCTTGCTCACCGCTTCCACCACCTGCAGCGCAGGCACCACCGCGCCGGCGGGGAGCATTTCGATCTTGACGCGGCCCTGCGTGAGGTCGCCGACCTTCTTGGTCCAATCCACGGCAAACTCGTGATAGATGAAGCGCTGCGGCCAGGTGCTCTGGAAGCGCAGGGTGATCGGTGTGGCCTGGGCCCGCGCAACGACCGGTGCGGCGGCTGCGGTGGTGGCGGCCGCGACCGCGAGGAAGCGCCGGCGCGATGTGGGTTTGGCGGTCAGGGCCGGGGCTTGCGCGTCGTTTCGGTCGGACATGGGGGCTCCCTGTGAGGTGTTCAGGTCTTTCCCCGATATTGCCTATTGGGAAACTTCTGGTCAACATGGGAAACCAGCAAAAAAGGAACAAGCATCATGCGTGCCGCGATCCTGATCTACCCCGATGCCGAGCCGATCGACCTCGCGACCTTCGGCGTCCTGTCGATGGCGCGCCGCGTCGCGCCGCAGATCTCCATGTTCACCGTCGCCCAGGAGTCGGGCGTGGTGACGCTCGCCAACGGCCTGCGCGTCGTGGCCGACCACGGTTACGCCGACGCGCCGGCCGCCGACGTGCTCATGATCACCGGCGGGGCGGGCTGGAGGCAGCAAGCGCAGACGCCGGCGACGCTCGACTACATCCGGCGGGCGAGCCGCGAGACTTCGGTCGCCGCGGTATGCACCGGCGGCATGATCATGGCGGCCGCGGGCGTGCTCGATGGACGCGCGGCGACCACCAAACGCGAGGTGTTCGGCAAGGAAACGTCGCCGCTCGCGCTGATGCGCGAACGCTATCCGGCGATCCGTGCCCTGGACGCGCGCATCGTCGACTGCGGCACCATCCTCACCGGCGGCGGCGTGACCCTCTGCATCGACATGACGCTCTATCTCATCGAGCGCTTTCTCGGCGCGGAAGTCGCTCGCGAGACGGCGCGCATCATCGAATACTCGGCAGCGCTGGAGGCCAACGCGGCGCGACTGCCGACGGTGAAGGAAGCGGCCTGATGGCGGCACGCCGCAAGGGCGTGGAGAACGTGATCGGCAGGCGCGTGGGCGAAATCCGGGCCAGCGTCGGCATGACCCTCGACCAACTCGCGGCGCAGACCGGGTTCACCAAGGGCTACCTCTCCAAGATCGAGAACTCGAAAAAGGTCCCGCCGATCGGAACCCTGTCGCGCATCGCGCGCGCGCTCAAGACCGAGATCACCGAGCTGCTGCACCTCGAGCCCGCGGGCAACGGGCGCGCGTTCTGCGTGGTGCGCGCCCACGAGCGCCTCCCGGTGGTGCGCGGCGGCACCGCATTTGGGTACGACTACGTGAGCCTCGCCGACACCAAGTCGCACAAGAAAATGGAGCCCTTCCTCTTCACCTTTCCCTCGGAGATCGACAAGTACGTGTTCTTCGAGCACGAGGGCGAGGAGTTTCTCTTCATCCTCACCGGCCGCGTCGAATGGCAGGCAGGCAGCGAGAAGGCGATCCTCGAGCCCGGCGACAGCGTCTACTTCGACTCGCGCCTGCCGCATCGCGGCCGGGCGCTGGACGGCGAGGCCACCGCTCTGGTCGTCACCTACAGTCCCGAAACCGGGGACGTACCCTGATTTCAACGGTCGAAATGAGGGTACGTCCCCATCATGCAATCGCTCCGCTTCGATAACCGCTTCGCCCGCGAGCTGCCGGGGGACCCGCTCACGGGTCCGCAGCGGCGCCACGTGCATGGCGCGCTCTTCTCTCATGTAGACCCTACTCCGGTCGCCTCCCCTCGGCTGATCGCGCATTCGGCGGAAGTCGCGGCGATGCTCGGCATCGACGCGGACGAGGTGCGCTCGCAGCGATTCGCAGATGTGTTCGGCGGCAATGCGCTCCTCAAGGGGATGCAGCCCTACGCGGCCAACTACGGTGGCCACCAGTTCGGCAATTGGGCCGGGCAGCTGGGCGACGGACGGGCGATCACGTTGGGCGAGACGGTGCGCAACGATGGGCGCCACGAGCTGCAGCTGAAGGGCGCGGGACCGA
>JBKJTM010000050.1:0-4682 GCA_046590805.1 Usitatibacter sp. | reverse complement strand
GCCGCGTGCCGTGCCCAAATCAGCGCGCGCTATCCGGCGGTGGAGCTGCTCGCCGGGGCGATCGGCCTGCTCTTCGCCTGGCGCTACGGCTACTCCACGCAACTCCTGGCGGGCCTCGCATTCGCCTGGGCGCTGCTCGCGCTCACCTTCATCGACCTCGACACCCAGCTGCTGCCCGACGACATCACGTTGCCGCTCCTCTGGGCCGGGCTGCTGGTCAATTCCTTCGGCGTGTTCATCGATCTCAACGCCGCGGTGCTGGGTGCCGCCGGGGGGTATCTCATCCTCTGGTCGGTCTACTGGGCCTTCCGCCTCATCGCGAAGAAGGAGGGGATGGGGTACGGCGACTTCAAGCTGCTCGCGGCCATCGGCGCCTGGACCGGCTGGCAGGTGCTGCCGTTCGTGATCGTCGTGTCGGCGGCGCTGGGAGCGGTGATCGGCTCCCTCTCCCTGTGGCTCTCGCGGCGCGGCATCGACACGCGCATCCCGTTCGGCCCGTACCTCGCGCTGGGCGGAATTGTCGGGCTCATCTGGGGGCGGGAGGCGGTGATTCTCTGGATCGGGCGGTTCCCGGGATGAAGCCGGTCATCGGGCTCACCGGGGGAATCGGCTCGGGCAAGTCCACGGTCGCGGCGATCCTTTGCGGCCTGGGCGCCACCCTCGTCGACACCGACGAGATCTCCCGGAGCCTCACCGCCGCCGGCGGGGCGGCGATGGACCGCGTGGGCGCGGAGTTCGGCACGGAATACCTCGGCGCGGACGGCTCGCTCGACCGCGCGGCGATGCGCGCGCTCGCGTTCAGGGATCCGCAGGCGCGCGCGCGGCTCGAGGCGATCCTCCATCCCGCGATCCGCGCGGCCGCCGACGCGGCGCTCGGCGCCGCGAGCGGCCCCTATGCGCTCGTCGTTGTGCCGCTGTTGTTCGAAACCCGCGGCTACCGGGACCGCGTGGCGCGCGTCCTGGTGGTCGATTGCCCCGAGGACCTGCAGGTGGAACGCACCGCCGCGCGCTCGCACCTCGCCGCCGGCGAGGTGCGCGCCATCATGGCCGCCCAGTGGCCGCGCTGGCGGCGCCTGCAGATGGCCGACGACGTGGTCTGGAACGGGGCCGGGCCCCTGGCGTTGCAGTCGCAGTGCGCGCGCCTGCACGTTCTGTATGCCGGAATGGGGAGCGCATGAACGCGGAAATTCGACAAGGCGGCGAGGTATGGCCCACAATCGCGGCCACGCGACGTCGAGGGGCCGGATGAATCCGGCTGCGTGGCCCCGGTGATCACTTACGAATATCCGCTGAACGAGCGCGTCAGGACTCTCCTGCGGCTCGAGGACCTGTACGATCGCGTGCGCTTCTTCTTCGGCAAAGACGATGCGCACGACCACCACGCGTGCTTGACCGGGATGTTCGAGATCATCGAGGTGGCGAGCCGCGCCGACCTGAAGAGCGACCTGCTGCAGGAGCTCGACCGGCAGCGCACCTTCCTCGAGGCGCTGCGCCACAACCCCGCGATCTCGGAAGCCAAGCTGAACGGCGTGCTGTCCGAAATCGACGCCGCGTTCACCAACCTGCACGCCACCTCCGGCAAGACCGGCCAGAGCTTGCGCGAGAACGAGTGGCTGATGGCGATCAAGCAACGCGCCGGCATTCCCGGCGGCACGAGCGAGTTCGACCTTCCCTCGTATCACGCGTGGCTGCACCATCCGGTCGCGCGGCGGCGCGCGGACCTGGGCGAGTGGCTGAAGCCCCTGGTGCCGATCCATGACGCGCTCTCGATCGTGCTGCGCGTGCTGCGGGAGAGCGGCCGCACCTCGTCCCTGATCGCGATCCAGGGCGTCTACCAGCAGACCCCGGCCGAGAAGCCGGCGCAGATGCTGCGCCTCTTCCTCGAAGACGAGCTGGGCTGCGTGCCGGAGATCAGCGCCAACAAGTACGCGCTGAACGTTCGCTTCCTGCTGCCGGAGGGCGTGCAGAAGACGCGCGTCTTCGAGCACGACGTCCCGTTCGAGCTCGCCTTCTGCAACCTGTGAAGCCGCGGGAGGTCGCCTGCCCGACCTGCGGCAAGCCCGCGGTGTTCGCTCCGTCCAATCGCGCGCGTCCTTTCTGCAGCGAGCGCTGCCGCACGCGGGACCTGGGGGGCTGGGCGTCGGAGGCCTATCGCATCCCCGCCAGCCCCGCCGAGGAGGAGGGAACCGGCAATGACGAGGAGCCGAAGGCCGATCCCTGAGGCGGTTTCTTTGCGTGCATGCCTCCGCTCGGCTAAAATGGCCCGGATTTTGGAGCGGCACCTCCGATGGCTCCCTCCGTGGTATCCCCGCCGTATGTGCATCTGTCGAGGCCCAACCGTTCGCTGGGCGTCGCCGGCCGGCGCTGGGTCCTCGGGGCGATTGCCGCCACGACGTTCAGCGTCGCGGCGGGTGCCACTGCCCTCGGAGCGTGGCCGGTGATGCCCTTTGCCGGCCTCGAGATCGCCCTCCTGGCGCTCGCATTCCGCGTGCTCGGGCAGCACGACGCGGATTTCGAGCGGCTGGAGATCGGCGAGCACGAGGTGCGGGTGGAGGCGCGCGAGGCGGCCATGCTCACGCGCTTTGTGGCGCACCGGCCGTGGGTCCGCGTGGTGATGAGGAGCAGCGGGAACCGATGCACGCTGCGACTCGCCTACGCGGGGCGTACCGTACCGTTGGGGAGGATGTTGTCGGACGAGGGGCGGCGCCGTCTTGCGGAAGCGATCCGCGGCCGGTTGCCTGTCACCGCGAATTAGAGAAACCCGGATAACAAAGGTCTGCACATGCTTCTGAAATACCTGCGCGCCCCTTCGCTCTTCCTCGCAACCCTGTGCGCCTCGTTCGGCGCCTTCGCCGATTACGCGATGGACATTCTGGCGCCCGCGTCTCCCATGGCGCAGGACGCGTACGACCTCCACTGGGGAATCCTGTGGGTGTGCGTGGTGATCTTCTTCATCGTCTTCGGCGTGATGTTCTGGTCGATCTACGCGCACCGCCGCTCCAAGGGCGCGAAGGCGGCGCAGTTCCACGAGAACACCACCGTCGAGATCATCTGGACGGTGGTGCCGCTGGTGGTGCTGGTGGCGATGGCCTGGCCCGCGACCCGCACGATGCTCGAGCTGAAGGACGCTTCCGGCTCCGACATGACGATCAAGGTGACGGCGCTGCAGTGGCGCTGGCAGTACGACTACCAGCAGGACGGGTTGAGCTTCTTCTCGAACCTCGCCACGCCGCGCAACCAGATCGACGAGCGCGGGCAGGCGGGCGCCCCCAAGAATGCGAACTACCTGCTCGAGGTCGACCGCCCGGTGGTGGTGCCGGTCAACAAGAAGGTGCGCCTGCTGATCACCTCCGAGGACGTGATCCATGGCTGGTACGTGCCGCAGCTCGGCGTGAACCAGTACGGCATCCCCGGATTCATCAAGGACGCGTGGTTCACCGCCACCAAGGTCGGCACCTACCGCGGGCAGTGCAGCCAGATCTGCGGCAAGGAGCACGCCTTCATGCCGATCGTGGTCGAGGTGAAGTCGGAAGCCGACTACGCGAAATGGGTGCAGGCCGAGAAGGCGAAGATGCCGCCGCCCGCGCCGGCGGCGGTCGCCCAGGCCCCGGCGGCGGCCGTCGCGCCGGTAGCAGCCGACCCCAACAAGAAGTGGACCGTGGACGAGCTGAAGGCGCAGGGCGAGAAGGTCTACGCCGCCAACTGCGCCGCCTGCCACCAGGCGACCGGCAAGGGCATGCCGCCCGCCTTCCCGGGCCTCGTCGGCTCCAAGATCGCCACCGGCCCCAAGGCCGCCCACATCGGGATGGTGCTGAAGGGCAAGCCCGGCACCGCCATGGCCGCGTTCGGGCAGCTCTCGGACGCGGACATCGCGGCCGTCGTCACCTACGAACGCACCGCCTGGGGCAACAACGCCGGCGAAGTGATGCCGGCCGAAGTCGCCGCAGCGCGCAAGTGAAGAAACCCATCGAATCGAGAAAGCGGAGCACACCATGAGCAACGCCACCCACGCTCACGACCACGGCCACGGCGAGGCGCACGACCACCACGGACCGCCGTCCGGCTTCACCCGCTGGATGTACACCACCAACCACAAGGACATCGGCACGATGTACCTGTGGTTCTCGTTCACCATGTTCCTGATCGGCGGGATGATGGCGCTCGCGATCCGCGCGGAGCTCTTCCAGCCCGGCCTGCAGATGCTCGATCCGCAGTTCTTCAATTCGCTCACCACGGTCCATGGCCTGGTGATGGTGTTCGGCGCGATCATGCCGGCGTTCGTGGGGTTCGCGAACTGGCTGATCCCGATGCACGTGGGTGCCGCCGACATGGCGTTCCCGCGGATGAACAACTGGAGCTTCTGGCTGCTGATCCCGGCCGCGCTCCTGCTGATGGGCTCGTTCTTCGTGCCCGGCGGCGCGGCCGCCTCAGGCTGGACGCTCTATCCGCCGCTCATCATCCAGCAGGGCATGTCGATCGACATGACGATCCTCGCGGTGCACATCCTCGGCGCCTCGTCGATCATGGGTTCGATCAACATCATCACCACCATCCTCAACATGCGCGCGCCGGGCATGACGCTGATGAAGATGCCGCTCTTCGTCTGGACGTGGCTGATCACGGCGTACCTGCTGATCGCGGTGATGCCGGTGCTCGCGGGCGCGGTGACGATGCTGCTCACC
>JBKJTM010000336.1:0-4533 GCA_046590805.1 Usitatibacter sp. | reverse complement strand
GACTCGAATACGACAGCGGCCACGGCCAGGGCAGCACGCGCTCGCAACTGCAGGCGCGCGCCGCGGACATTTGGTCGTTCATGTTGTGGCAGATGGGCGTGGCGGGATTCCAGCCCTAGCGCCCGGAATCTTTTCCTTCCGGCGCGTTCGAAGGGGGGCCATGGCCCAATCCAGCCCTACCCGCAAGCCCCCTGCCACACCCGCCCCTCCCCGCCGGACTCCGGAGCGCGGCACCGCCCATCTCGCGCGCATCCTGCTGCGCGGCTTCGCCGCCATCCATGCGGTGCTGGCGCTCCTGTTCATGCTCGCCTCGCTGGTGCTCATCGCCATCACGGTGCGCAGCGCCTGGCAGCTCATCTCCGAGGGCTTCGGCGAGAACCTCGCGTTCGACGTGATCCAGATGATCGGCATCACCGCGGTTGCGGTCGTGGCGCTGCAGATCGCGCAGACCATCGCGGAGGAAGAGGTCATCCGCGAAGCCCACGTGAGCGGGCCGACGCGCGTGCGGCGATTCCTGTCGCGCTTCATGGTGGTGATCGTGGTGGCGCTCGCCGTGGAGGGCCTGATCGCCACCTTCAAGGCGCTGCGCGAGGACCTGACGATGCTGCCCTACGCCGCGAGCCTCCTCGCGGGGGTCGCATTCCTGCTCGCCGGCTGGGGCGCCTTCGTCTGGTTGAACCGCGCCGCCGAGGAGCTCGAGCCCGAAGCGATGGCGCTGGCGAAGAGCGAAGACGAGAAACTGGACTGACTCATGGACTGGCTTCCCTCCCCCAACGCCCTCGCCATCACCTGCGCGGTGCTGCTGTTTCTCTGCGTCTTCCTGGCATTCGTGCTCTGGTCGACCAAGCACCACCGCGACCCGCGCATCCACGTCAAGTGCGAGGCCGGCATCGATGCCCTGGTGGCTTCCCTCGCGGGGCTTTCCCATGGCGTGGTGATGGACGGCAACTCGGTCGAGATCCTCAAGAACGGCGAGTTCTTCGACGTCGTGATGAAGGCGATCTCCAAGGCGAAGAAGTCGATCCATTTCGAATCCTTCCTGTGGAAGCAAGGCAAGCTCGGAGGCAAGCTGGTCGAGGCGTTCTGCGAGCGCGCCCGCGCGGGCGTCACGGTACGGGTGCTGGTGGATGCGAAGGGATGCGACAGCATGGGGGACAGCGCCTGCAAAAAGCTCACGGCAGCAGGCGTGAAGTTCGCGCGCTTCCATCCCATCACGTTGCGCTATATCGCCGTGGTCAACCATCGGGACCATCGCAAGATCCTGTTGATCGACGGGAAAACGGCGTTCGTGGGCGGGCACTGCATCGTCGACGAGTGGATGGGCGACGGCGACGACAAGGACCACTATCGTGATCTCTCGGTGCGCCTGCAGGGCCCCGCGGTCCACCAGGTGCAGTCGACCTTCAGCGAGAACTGGGTGGGAACGACCGGCGAGCTCTTCGCGGGCGAGGATTACTTCCCGAAGATCGAGGCGTGCGGCGACCTGAAGGTGCACGTGGCGCGCGTGATGCCCGCCGGTTCGGCGCCGGCGGTGAAGATCCTGCACCACATGGTGATCTGCACCGCGACCAAGCGGCTATGGATCCAGAATCCCTACTTCCTGCCGGAGCCCGAGGCGATCGATGCGATGGGCGCGGCGGTCAAGCGCGGCGTGGACGTGCGCGTGATGGTGCCCTCGGCCGAGGCCTCGGACATGCCGATGGTCCAGCACGCCGCGCACCGCAATTTTGGCAAGCTCCTGGGGGTTGGCGTGCGCATCTTCGAGTTCCCCACGACGCTACTGCACCAGAAAGTCATGACCGTCGACGGTGTCTGGAGCGCCGTGGGCAGCACCAACTTCGACGATCGATCGTTCGAGATCAACGACGAGATCACCCTCGGGATCCAGGGCAAGGCCTTCGCGAAGCAACTCGAGAAGATCTTCGAGGAGGATCAGAAGGCGTGCAAGGAATTGAACGCGAAGGAGTGGAACGCGCGCGGCCCGATGCACAAGCTGAAGGACCATTTCTACTACCTCTGGAACGAGATGCTCTAGGCGGGGAGCATTCGCCTCGCGATGAAGACGAACGCGATCCCGCCCACGTACATCATCACGCCGTAGATCGCGCCCGGCAGCATCATCGTGTCGTCGCGCAATATGCTGGAGGCGATGACGATCGCGAGGGTTGCGTTCTGCACGCTCGACTCGATGGCGACGGTCACCGACTGGCGCCGGTCCGCCCTGACCAACCTTGCAAGCCCGTAACCCAGCGCCAGCATCGTGAGGTTTATGGCGATCACCAGCGGCGCCAGCGCCGCGGTGTGCTGCTGGAAGAGCGGCCAGTTGCGGGCGATGCTCACCGCGATGATCGCCACGAACACCACCGCGGACGCCGTGCCCAGCATCGGCTGCCAGCGCTGCGCGAACGCGCTCGCTCTGGCGCGAACCAGCATGCCCGCCACCACCGGCAGGCCCATCACCACGAAGATCTGGCCCATCGTCTGGCCGACGGGGAACGGGACCGCGCGCGCGTCGGCGGTGAAGTGGGCGATGGCCGCGCTCACGATCAGCGGCACGGTGACGATGGAGACCACCCCGGCGAACGCGGTGAAGGAAAGCGCCAGCGCGACGTCGCCGCGCGCGAAGTAGGTGAGCAGGTTGGAGGTGGTGCCGGTCGGGCAGGCGGCGATGATCATGAAGCCCACCGCCAGCGCACCGGTCACGCCGAGAGCCTTCACGAAGACGAAGGCGACGAGGGGCAACAACACGAAATGGCAGATGACGCCGGCGATGAACGCGCGCGGATAGGCGAACACGCGCCTGAAATCGACGAGCGAGAGCCCCATCCCGAGGGAGAACATGATGAACATGAGCCCCAGCGGCAGGAGCGCCTGCGAGAGTGCGTCAGGCTGCATGGCGCGGATTGTACAAGCACCCCCTTGTCTGCCGGCTGGGTCAACGTGGGGAGCCGCCCGCGCGTTCATCGTGCGGGCCGGAATTGGATCGTGTGACCAAATGTCGGACACGGCCTACAGATGCTCGCGAAAACTCCGCGCATCATTGGCACGCACATGCTTAAGCGTATGCCGCACCCCAAGCTGGATACCCAAGGAGGTACATATGAATAGATTCATGCTGACGCTCACGCTCGCGGCCATGGCGCTGCCAGCCCTGGGCGAAGTCACCCTCTACGGACGCGAGGACTTCGAGGGACGATCCATTACAACCCGCGAGCCGCTTCGCAACCTGGAGCGGGAAGGATTCGCCAATCGCGCTTCCTCGGCCGTCGTCCGGGGCGGTTCGTACGAGTTTTGCGATGACCGCGGGTTCGAAGGCCGCTGCGTGGTGCTCGGCCCCGGACGCTATCCGACGCTCGCGGCGATGGGGATGAACGACGCCATCGTTTCCCTGCGCCCCGCCGCCGCGGCAGCGCTTCCGCCAGCCGCGGAGATCACCCTCTTCGGACGTGAGGGTTTCGAGGGCAGGTCCTTTGTCACGCAGGAGCCCGTTCGCAACCTGGATCGCAACGACTTCAGCGATCGAGCCTCCTCGGCCATCGTCCAGGGCGGCCCCTTCGAAATCTGCGACGGCCGCGGATTCGAGGGACGCTGCCTGGTCCTGCGGCCAGGCCAGTACCCTTCTCTCGCCGCGATGGGGATGAACGACGCGATAACCTCCGTGCGCCCCGCCGCCGCGGTAGCGCCCCCGGTAGTGGTACCGCCGCCGGCAGTCGCGGCGATCACCCTTTTCGGTCGTGAGGGTTTCGAGGGCCGATCGTTTGCCACGCAGGAACCTGTTCGCAACCTGGAGCGCCACGACTTCAGCGATCGCGCCTCCTCGGCCATCGTCCAGGGCGGTCACTTCGAGATCTGCGATGGCCTCGGGTTCGAAGGACGCTGCATGGTCCTGCGTCCGGGCCAGTACCCCTCGCTCGCGGCGATGGGCATGAACGATGCGATAACTTCAGTGCGTCCCGTCGCACGCCAGACGCAGCTCGAGGAAAGGCGTTTCGCGCCGCCGCCGCCCGTTGCCTACGATTACCGCCCTCGCGGCGATGAGCGGCTGTTCGAGGCGGAAGTCGTCGCCGTCCGGGCCGTCTACGGCCAGTCCGAGCAGCGCTGCTGGGTGGAGCGGGAGCACGTGCAAGGCGGCGACGCCAACCCGGGCCGTGCGATCGCCGGGGCGATCATCGGCGGCATCCTCGGCCATCAGGTCGGCAGCGGCCGCGGCAACGATGCCGCCACCGCCGCCGGCGCGGTCGCCGGCGCCGCGATCGGCTCCAACTACGGGGGCACGACCTACTCGCGCGACGTGCAGCGGTGCTCCCGATCGCAGGTGAGCGGCTCGCCCCAATTCTGGGACGTGACCTATCGTTTCCGCGGCGTCGATCGCTACGTGCAGATGACGCGGCCGCCGGGAGCCACCATCACCGTCAATCGCGACGGCGAGCCGCGAGCCGGCTGAAGCCGCCCAGTCGCGGCTTTGAGCGACCGGCCCTGCATGCGGTCGGCACCAAGAAAATGCCCGCTGTCACGCGGGCATTTTCCCTTCAC
>JBKJTM010000046.1:0-9305 GCA_046590805.1 Usitatibacter sp. | reverse complement strand
CCTCGCCGACCGTCTACGCGCTTACGAGCTGCAGGAAGCCTGCCTCATCATCATCGGCAGCACCTGCGGCAGCACGCCGAAGCGGATGCGTTGCAATCCATTTCCCCCGGCGGCGTTGATACCGTCGACCTGCTTGCGGTCGAGGTTCTCGATCGCCTCGGAATAGAGCTTGATGAACGTGCCGGTTTCCACGATCGCGATCGCCAGGATGCCGGCCATCGGTCCCAGCCCGATCGCACGGACGAAGATCAGCGCCCAGATGAGGTAGTCGAAGGAGCGCAGCAGGTCGGCGAAGCGCCGCGTGCCGAACTGCACCGGGCGCGAGCGCGTCATGTTCCTCGAGGCGAAGAAGCTGAGCGGGAAGGCGATCACCGCCCCAAGCAGCGTTCCCAGGAAGGCCATGGCGATCGTTTCGCCCATCACCGTGAGGAAGAGCGGCAGCTGCTCGAAGCCCTTGGGCGGGAAGAGCTGCGCCACGACCACCGCGGCAAACTTCGACACGCCGTGCAGGAAATCGCCGGAGAGGAAGCCGAACCGGTAGAGGCAATAAACGGTGAGGGCCGTGGCAAGGCTCCAGGCGAACCAGGCTTGCATCCGGTCGGCGAGCGAAGCCGAGAACATCTGCGGAAAGCGTCCGCGTTCAGCGGCAATGTCGGCCTCGCTGATGCTGTCACGCCGGACTTTGAGCGTCGTCATGTTCAGTGCGCGAAGCTCGCTTTGCCGATCGCGCTGTGCCTGAGCTTCTCACTCAGCATGTCGATCAGCATGATCGTGGCCACGATGATGACCAGGATCGCGCCAGCGTCGGCGAAATACAGCAGCTGGATGGAGGTGAAGAGATCGTGCCCGATGCCGCCCGCGCCGACGAAGCCCACGATGGTCGCGCTGCGCACGTTCAGCTCCAGCCGCCAGAACGTATAGGACATGTAGTTGGGCGTCACCTGCGGCAGTACCGCGAAGCGCATCTCCTCGAACCAGTTGCCGCCCGCGGCGCGGATTCCATCGATGGGCAGCGTGCTGATGTTCTCGTTCACCTCGGCGAACAGCTTTCCCTGGGCGCCGATCGTATGGACCGTGATTGCGAGGATGCCGGCCATGGGGCCGATGCCGAACGCGATGATGAAAAGGAGCGCCCAGACGATATCGGGCACGGTGCGGGCGATCTCCAGGACGCGGCGCATCAGCCAATACACGAGGTAATGCCGCGCCAGGTTGCGGGCCGCGAAGAAGCTCATGAAGCCGCCGATCACCGTGCCGAGAACCGTGGCGAGGTACGCCATCAACAGGGTGTTGAGAAGGCTATCCATCCACTTGCGGATGTCCCAATACCATTCGCCCATGTCATGGGCGAACGTGCCTGGTGCGATGGGTGGCACCAGCTTCGCCAGGAAATCGGTGGTACGCGGTAGCCCTTTGGCCAGCGCCATCAGGTCGACTTTTGTCGCCACGCCGGCCGCCACGATGCAGGCAAGGAAGGCGGCGCCGAAGATGACGGCGTAGATCTTCTTCTGGCGCCGGTACTGGGCATACTCGATCTCGAAGCGCGCGGCGGGGCCGAGCCGCTTCGGGACGGCCGCGACCGGGGGGTTCACTTCGCCTTGCGCTTGCGCGCTTCGCGCTCGTCAGCCGCCGCCTGGCACATGAGGCCGTAGTTCTGGTGCGCCACGGGCACCATGCCGCTGGTGCGGCCCTGGGCGACCGCTTCCGCCAGCTTCATGTCATGGTCCTTCAGCGTCACGAAGAGCTTTTCCATCGCCGCGCGCATCTCGGGTGGCAAGTCCTTGCGGATCACGACCGGCGGCGAGGGCAGGGGGTCGGAGGTCCAGATGATGCGGATCTGGTCGCGCTTGAGCAGTCCCTGGTTCATCATCGCGCGCAGGTTCCCGATGTTGTCGTCTTTCGAAGTCCACGTGAACGCCGCGTCGTAGGTCCCCTTCAGCACCCCCAGGACGCTCTGGGGATGGCCCCCGGAGAGCGGGCTCTTGAAATATTCGTCCACGGGCTTCCCCATGGCCCGGAAGGCGGCGGTCGGGATCAGGTACCCGGAACCGGAGAGCGGATCGGTGCGCGCGACGACCTTGCCCTTCAGGTCCTCGACGGTCTTGTACGGGCTGTCCGCCTTGACGACGATCACCGCGTTGTAGCCCATGGTGCCATCGGGCTCCTGCGCGGCCACCAGGGGCTCGACGCCGCCCTTGCTGTCCATGTGGGTCTGGCAGTAGCTGAAGCCGCTCAACCAGGCCAGATGAATCTGCCCGGCGATCAGGGCGTTCATCACACCGGAGTAGTCGGTCGCCTGATAGAGCTCCCATTTCACGCCGGTTTGCTTCTCGGCGTGCTTCAGGAATGCGTCCATAGACCTGGTGGTCGAGGTTTGGGTCTCCACCGGGATCACGCCGTACTTCACGACGGGATACTTCTTCTGCCAGTCCGCGCCCTGGGCGAAAACCGCGCCCGCCGGAAGGAGAGTTGCCATCGCCAGCCCGGCAACCAGGTTGCGCCCCTGCATCTTGGTCATGAACGAGTCCTCCGTAAAAGCCGTTTTCCCGGCCGTCGCCCTAACGTGAGCGAGCGGCAATGCGTTTCAATCCGCCGCGGTGCGTTCCCGGGCCGCTTCGGTTGTCGGTGCTGAAGTCGCGGTGAGCGCGAGCTCGACCTCCTCATCCCCGGGTTCGCCGCCGCCGTAGATCTCGCGTGCGATCTGCTCAGTGAGCTTGCCCGGCGGCCCGTCGAACACGACAGCGCCCTTGCGCATTCCGATGATGCGGTCGCAGTAGTCCCTCGCCGTCTGCAGGAGGTGGAGATTGCAGATCACCGTGATCCCATCCTCCCGATTGATGCGGCGCAGGGATTCCATGACGATGCTCGCATTGCGCAGGTCCAGCGAGGCGATCGGCTCGTCGGCGAGGAGGATCTTCGGTTCCTGGACCAGGGCCCGCGCGATGGCCACGCGTTGCTGTTGCCCCCCGGAGAGCTCGTCTGCGCGGTAAAGCCCATGGGAAACCATGTCGAGGCGTTGAAGGGCGCGAATCGCGAGCGTGCGGTCGTGCGCCGAGAACAACATGAGCAATGTGGGCAGCGTCGCGTTGTAGCTTACGCGGCCCATGAGGACGTTGGCCATGACCGTCAGGCGCGGTACCAGGTTGAACTGCTGGAATACCATCGCGCAGCGCGCGCGCCATGCCCTCAGCTCGCGGCCTTTCAGCGCGCCGACGTCAATCTCCGCGCCCTGGATGTCGTCGCAGACGATACGGCCCGACGTTGGATCCGCCAGGCGGTTGATCAGGCGCAGGAGTGTGGACTTGCCCGCTCCGGAGCGGCCGATGATTCCGACCATCTGCCCGGTCGGCACATCGAAGGTCACGGTATCGACTGCAGTCAGCGATCCAAAGGACTTCGTCAAGCGCTCGACTCTAAGCATCAGTCCCTCTGGTCGGCGCAGCCCCGGGCGCCCAGAACGTTTTCATGGCGAACGAGCATACACTGGCGCTGACAGTTTACGTCGATGGCCGCCTGGTCGAGTCGGTGGCCGATGCCCCCGAGCCGCGCTCCGGCGTGAGGCTGGGAAGCGAGAAGAACCAGACGCTGCTGCTCCGAGCCTCACTCGAATGGATTCGCAATGGCAGGATCTGCGGGATGAGCCCGCGCGATCTCGTAGAGCTTCGCACCATCGCGAAAGAAGTGCGTCGGTCGTACCCCTTCCGAGTTGCAACGCCCGTATTGCGGAGCCACTTCTCATCTGGAGGCGAGGCGTACCATCGGCGGGTCGAGGCTCGCTTCCGGTGGGATCCCGCACATGAAAAGACTCCCGCAACTTCTCTCGTTTTTCCTCGCTCTCGCCTGCGGCGCCGCGTGGTCGCAGCCTTTTCCATCCAAGCCGCTACGCATCGTCATTCCAGCTCCGGCGGGCGGGACGACGGACATCGTCGCGCGCCTCGTCGCACCGGGTGTCACGCTGGCGCGCTGATCGAATGCCCAGCACGCTATCGATCGAGTCCCTCAGCGGCCACGCCGATTTCCGCCCGCTCGCCAGCATCGATGGCGTGCGTGTCGACCTTCGCTATGCGGGCAGCGACAACTTCGTCGGCCGCGACCTCTACTCGCCCTTCGATTGCGCCTGGCTGCACCGCGCCGCCGCCGAAAGGCTGGAGGCTGCCGCGCGCCGCCTTGCCGCCGCGCGGCCGGACCTTTCCCTGCTGGTGCTCGACGCCTTGCGCCCGCAGCGGATCCAGGAGCGCATGTGGAAGGTCCTTGAAGGCACCGGGCTCACCCAGTACCTCGCCGACCCGGTGCGCGGCTCGATCCACTCGTTCGGCATGGCGGTGGACGTGACGCTGGTCGACGCCACCGGGCGAGAGCTCGACATGGGCACGCCCTTCGACGACCTGAGCGAGCGGTCCCATCCGGCGCTCGAGCGCGACCTCCTCAGCCGCGGCGAGCTTGCCCGGGCGCATGTCGACAACCGCGAGATCCTGCGCGACGCGATGATCGGTTCGGGGTGGCTCGGCATCACGCGCGAGTGGTGGCACTTCGACGGCGGCGACCGCGACGCGATCCGCGCCGGGTACTTGCGGATTCTCTAGGAGCCGGGCCTGGCGGCCGGCGGCGTGCCGCCCGAGCGGGCCGCCCAGTCGATCAGCGCATCGAGTATCGGCCGCGCGACCTGGCGCTTCGCAGCCTCGTGGTTGATCATCGCCACGACGACGAGCACGCGCCCCGACTCGTCCTTCACGTATCCCGCCACCGCGGTCACATCGCGCAGCGTCCCGGTCTTGATCCGGGCACCAACGGCGGCAGCACTGTCGCGCAGGCGATTGCTCATTCCGCCGTCGACCGCGACGATCGGCAGGCTCGCCATGATCTCCGGCGCCCAATCGCTCGCCGCCGCGGCGCGCAGCACCGCCGCCAGCTGCGCCGGGCTGATGCGCTCGGTGCGCGACAGGCCCGATCCATTCTCGAGCACGATGCCCTTGGGGTCGATGCCGCGCCGCTCGAGCCAGGCGCGGACTTCGGCATCGGCGCGCCGGGCGGTGGAATCGTCGGGTGACGAGTCCGACATCGCACCCAGGGTGAGGAACATTACGCGCGTGATGGGATTGTCGGAGCGCTTGTTGATGTCGCGCACGATCTCCCCCAGGCTGCGGGAGCGATGCTCGGCCACCAGCCGCGCAACGGCCGGCGTTTCGCCCTCGCGTGTGCGCCCGGTGAACTTCCCGCCAAGGCGCCGCCAGAGCCCGCGGAACAGCCGGTCGGCGAAGACGACGCGATCCATCACGTTGATCGACGTATGCGCGACGCAGTTGGGCGGGAAGTCGCCGCGCAGCGTGATCCGCAGCGCGCCCTTCGAATTCCGTGCCACGGCGGGGATCACCCACCCGTCCTCCCAGTCCTCGCAGTCTCGCGGGGCGATCTTCATCTCCGGCTCCACCACCACGTTCTCCAGCGGCGGCAGCATCGCGACCCGGACCTGGTTCGCGTTCGAGACGAGGGTGAGCTGCATCAGGTTGCTGTTCAGCATCAACGCATCGGGGATCACGTTGTAGCGGAACTCCGGCGCCTCATCGAAGGGCGGCACGCCCAGGTCGGTGCGCGCGGGCTTGAAAAAGGTGAGGTCGAGGACGAAGTCGCCGCGGATCTCTCGCACGCCCTGGAGCAAGAGCACCTGCAGCATCCGCTCGAGCGCCTGCCAGTCGAAGTCGACGTCGCCCATGCCGCGCAGCGCCAGGTCGCCCGCGAGGACGCCGTCCGTGATCGCAGCGCCGGTGCGCAGCTCGGTGCGTCCCCGATAAGCGGGTCCGAGTCTCTCCAGAGCGACCAGCGAGGTGAGCACCTTGAGCGTGGAAGCGGGTTGCCGGCTGCGCTCGGAGTGGTGGGCGAGGAGGGGTTTGCCGTCCTCGAGGCGCAGCACCGAGACCCCGACCGCGTCCTCCGGGATGCCGGCGGCGCGAAGTCGCGTCGCGACCGGCTCGGGAAGCTCGGCGAACGCGGGCGCCACCGCGCAGGCGAGGAGCGAAAGCAGCACTGTGAGGCGTCTGGGCATGGGGCAATCGTGGCGGCGGGGAGAGGTGAAAATCGAATTTGTAATATTGCAGTAAATTGCGCAGAATCCGTCAGCCAACGGATGCCTTTTTGGCGTCCCGCCGGCCGGCCAAACAATCGCAGTGCAAAGGGAGACAACAACGGTGAAACTCGCAAAGATCGCACACGCGGTATCGCTCGTCTTTTTCGCCAGCGCCGCGTTCGCGCAGCAGACGGCGACGAAGGAGCGCATCGAGATCACGGGCAGCAACATCAAGCGCATCCAGGCGGAAGGCGCGTTGCCGATCCAGATCATCTCGCGCCAGGAGATCGAGCGCGCGGGCATCACCTCGGCCGAGCAGCTGATCATGCAGCTGGACAGCAACGGCAACGGCCTCGACAACCTCTCCAGCAACTCGGACGTGGTCGCCGGCGCGGGACGCGGCAACAACGGCGCCACGTCCGCCAACCTGCGCGGCCAGGGCTCCAATGCGACCCTCATCCTGCTCAACGGCCGCCGCGTTGCGGCCCACGGCCTCAACGGCGGCGTGGTCGACCTGAACCAGATCCCGATGGCGGCGATCGAGCGCGTCGAGGTGCTGAAGGATGGCGCCTCCGCCATCTACGGCACCGACGCGGTCGGCGGCGTGATCAACTTCATCCTGCGCAAGGACTTCACCGGCGTGAACCTCCAGGCTTTCATGGACAAGACCGAGCAGGGCGGCGGCGACATCTACCGCCTCTCCGCGACCGCCGGCTTCGGAGACTTGAACCGCCAGGGCTTCAACGTGATGGGATCGCTCTCGCATCGCAACGCCAAGCTGCTGCGGGGCAGCGACCGCGACTTCGTGAACACCTTCCAGCCGGACCGGGGCCTCTCCGTGGATACGCGCGGCACCCCATTCGCGACCGTCTTCCCGCTGTCCTCCATCCGCACCATCCTCTCGTCACGCGTCACGGCCACGGGCGCGCCTTCGGCCACGATTGTCAACGGCAGTGGCCCTACGCTGCCGGGTGGCACCCAGCCTTTTAGCGGCGGCATCAACGTGCTCGACCTTCCGGGCCAGGCTGGCTGCAACTCGATGGAAGGTGGCGGGCCGTACGACGAGGTGCTGTGGGCGAATCCGAGCGCGCGCTTTGCCTGCGCGTGGGATACGGGCCGCGCGGCCGCACTGATGCAGCCGGTGGAGGACACCAATTTCGTCGGCCGCGCGAGCATGAAGGTGGGCAGGAATGCCACCGCCTACGCTGAGGTCACCGCCTCCAAGGTCGTGACCAACAAGTCGTTTTCCAACAATCAGCTTTCCAGCAGCACCTCCGCCAGCAGCCCGCTCTTCAACCTCGTGTACCCGTCGACCGGCTCAGCGTACAACGCCGTGTTCAACGCGATCGCCGCGGTATTCCCGACGATCGAGGAGAACCGCGGGCAGGGCATCGCATTCCGCTGGCGCTGCACGCCGTGCGGCCCGCGCGAGCTGGAAACGACCGCCAAGACCGACCGCTTCCTGGTCGGGATCGAAGGGTCGTTCATGGGCAACTGGGATTACAAGGCCGGCTTCTCGCGCGCGCGCAGCGACGTGCGTTCCGTCATCGGCAATGGCTACTACTTCGACGACCTCTTCTTCCCGCTCCTTCGCACCGCCGTCCTGAACCCGTTCCTCCCGGCAGGCCAGGCTCAGACGGACGCGGCGATGGCCGGGTTGGCGGCGGCGTCGGCGAAGGGTGTCAAGCTCTACGGCGGCGAGTTCACCCTGCAGCAGGTCGACGCGACCGTCTCCGGTCCCGTCTTCAAGCTTCCTGCCGGCGAAGTCATGGTCGCCGCGGGCGTGGATGTGAGGAAGGAGAAGTACAAATTCCAGGGCGATGAGCGCGATCTCGCCAACCAGCGCGGCATCTTCAACGTACCCTTCGACAACGTGAACGCCCTGGGCGGTGTCGAGCGCGACATCAAGGCGGTGTACGGCGAGGTGCTGATCCCGGTTTTCCGCCAGCTGGAAGTCACCGCGGCGGTTCGGCGCGACGACTACACCGGCTTCGGCTCCACCACCAACCCGAAGATCTCGGCGCGCTACCAGCCGTTCCAGCAGCTGCTCTTCCGCGGCGGTTACAACACCGGCTTCCGCGTGCCCACCTTCAACCAGCTCTTCAACGGCGCCACCGAGTCGCAGTTCACCGGAGCCACGCTGGTGGACTTCTCCACCTGTCCCGCGGGCGTGGTGAGCGCCGCCCCCGGTTGCGCATCGATCCGCCCGGTCATCGTGACCGGTGGCCGGCCGAACCTGGGTCCGGAGGAATCGAAGCAGTTCACGGTGGGCTTCGTGGCCGCGCCGTCGGACAGCTTCAGCTTCGGCGCCGACTACTGGGACATCGAGCGTGAAGGCACCATCCAGCTCCTCGACCTGACGACGTTGAGCCGCAACTTCGCATTCTTTCCGGACCGCTTCATCCGCAATGCCGCCGGCAACCTGGTCGCGATCGACCAGCGATGGGTCAACGCGGGCGATACCAAGACGCGCGGCGTGGACGTGAACGCGCGCCTGAACGGCAGCCTGGGCCCGGGCCGCTATCTGGCGAGCATCGACGGCACCTACATGATCGAGAAGAAGTCGCGCATCGTTCCCAGCGTTCCCTACGGGCCGAGCGAGATCGCGGTGTTCAGCCGTGCGGGCGACCTGGGCCTGCGCTGGAAGCACACGGCGAGCTTCGTCTACTCGCAGGGTCCGTGGGCCGGGAGCCTCACCCAGCTGTTCCGCTCGGGCTACAGGGACTTCGTGCTTCCGGGCGTGGCCAACGGCTCCGTCGTCCCGCCGAACTGGTCTTCGCACGTCGAGGACTACACCCTCTATAACGTGGCCCTCACCTACACCGGCTTCAAGAACCTGAGCATCACCGCCGGCATCAAGAACCTCCTCAACACCGACCCGCCGTTCACGGTGGCGTACGACAGCAACACTGGCGCGGGCAGCTCGTGGGAGCCGCGCGTGGCCGATCCGAGGGGCCGTTCGTACACCGTGCTGCTGACGCTCACGTTCTAGGCATCCGCTGGACCGCAGGCGCTTCAACCAACTGGTGGCCGCGTCCGTCGCAACGGGCGCGGCCACTGCCTTTTCAGGGGTCGCCGGGGCAGCCGCTGTCGCCGCTTCACCGAAGCTGCTGAAGCCGCCACGGCTGAAGCAAGAGGACCTCGTAGGCCTCGTCGCCCCCGGCGGCGTGCTCGACGACGCGATCATCGAGAAATGCGTTCGTAATCTCGAAGGGCTCGGATTCCGCGTGAAACCCGCGCCGAA
>JBKJTM010000018.1:0-8391 GCA_046590805.1 Usitatibacter sp. | reverse complement strand
TCGGCGCGCGCGCACTGCGCGTGGCGCTCTCGGCACGGAGCATCGATCCCGCGGCACGGCATTCGCCTTCTTCACCGAATCGATCGCCACCTGGTCGGCGAACCCGAGGTCGATGCGTGTGGCAGGCGCAGTGCCCGGAAGCGCGCGGAACGCCTCGACCATCGCGGCCTTGGGGGAAAGAGGTGCTTCGGCGGGCCCGTTGGACTGAGCGAACGACGGGAATGAGAGCGCCAGTGCCAGCGGCAGGGCGGCGAACAGGGCGGTGGCTGTATTCATGCCTCTATCTTGAACGCTTCCGGGCCACTTGGGGAATCGGTTAGATTGGGCACTCGGAATGCCGATTTTTCGTGATGACGCGGAGGATGGAAGATGATCGATCGCAGGCGGTTCCTCGGAGCGTTGGGCGGATCGGCCGCGGCGTCGTTGCTGCCGGCTTCGGCCTTCGCGCAGGCTTCTCGCATGCAGTCGTGGCCGCTCGCCACACCCAGCCGTACCGGCATCCACGACGTCGCGCCCGCGCCCGACGGTGGTGTCTGGTACAGCGCGCAGCGAAGCGGCCACCTCGGTTATTTCGACCCGAGGACCGGCAGGAGCGAGCTCATCGACCTCGGCATAGGCTCCTCGCCCCACGGGGTGATCCAAGGCCCCGACAAGGCGGCGTGGCTCACCGACAGCGGCGCGCAGGCGATCGTGCGGGTGAGCTGGCCGGGGCGCGAGATTCGCCGCTACCCGCTGCCGGAGGGCACTCCCTACGCCAACCTCAACACCGCCACCTTCGATGCAGACGGCGACCACTGGTTCACCGGGCAGGGCGGCATCTACGGCAAGGTGGATGTGAAGACGGGCAAGGTCACCACGTGGGATGCGCCCAGGGGGCGCGGGCCCTACGGCATCTGCACCACGCCGAAGGGCGAGGTGTGGTTCTGCTCGCTCGCCGGCTCGTACATCGCGCGCATCGACACGCGCACCGGCGCGGTCGCCGTGGTCGAGCCGCCGACGCCGAAGCAGGGCGCGCGGCGCGTGTGGAGCGACAGCCGCGGGCGCATCTGGGTGAGCGAGTGGCTGAGCGGCAACCTCTCGATGCACGACCCCGCGGCGAAGAGCTGGAAGACGTACAAGCTACCCGGCGAGAACCCGAAATGCTACGCGGTGTACGTGGACGAGAAGGACCAGGTCTGGTCGAGCGAGTGGGCGGGCAACGCGATGTACCGCTTCGATCCCGCGACCGAGAAGTTCGAGCGCTTCGGCTTCGAGCGTCCCGCCACCAACATCCGCCAGATCCTCGGGCGCCCCGGCGAGGTGTGGCTGCCGGAGAGCGGCACCGAGCACATCACGGTGATCAGGACGGGACCAGCCGGATCCGCGTGATCTCGGAAGGGATTCCAAAGCGCATCGGCGGGCCCCAGTAGCCGGTGCCGCGGCTGATGTAGATCCACATCGTCCCGAGGCGGTTCAACCCCGCGGTGAACGGCTGCTGCAGCCGCACGAACAGGTTCCACGGCCAGAACTGGCCGCCGTGCGTATGCCCGGAGAGCTGGAGATGGAAGCCCGCGGCCTCGGCGCCCGCCGCCGAGCGCGGCTGGTGCGCGAGCAGCAACTTCACCGCGTCGTGCGGCATCCCCAGCATCGCGGCCGGCGCGTCGCTGCGATGGGTGGGATCGAAGTGGTGCGCCGAGTAGTCCGTGACCCCGGCCACCGCGAGGGCCGCGCCATCGTGGTCGAGGACGACATGCTCGTTCATCAGCACGCGCGCGCCGAGTCGCCGCAGCTCGTGGATCCAGGCGTCGGCGCCGGAGTAGTACTCGTGGTTCCCGGTGACGACATAGGTGCCGTGGCGCGAGGTGAGACGGCCGAGCGGCTCGGTGTGGTGCGAGAGCTCGCGCACCGTGCCGTCGACCAGGTCGCCGGTGATCGCCACCATGTCGGCGCCGAGCAGGTTCACGCGCTCGACGATGCGCTCGACGAATGCGCGCTTGATCGTCGGGCCCACGTGGATGTCGCTGATCTGCGCGATGGTGAAGCCGTGCAGCTGGCGCGCAAGCCCGGCCAGCGGCACTTCCACCTCGACCACCCGCGCCACCTTGCGCGCCATGAAGAAGCCCACGAGCGTGATGAGCGGCGTGGAGACGAGGATGCCGAGCGCCGAGATGCGCGCCCACTCGGCGCGCGTCGCCGCGTCGAGCGCGAGCGTGGTGAAGAGGGTGAGCTCGCGAAGCAGCGTGAGCACCAGCAGCCACGAGAAGAATCCCATCGCGATCCACGGCACCAGCACCTTCCAGGGCCGCGCGTCCTCTCGCGCGTGCCAGCCCTTCGGCATCAGCCAGAAGCTCGCGAGCAGCATGGCGCCGCCGGCAAGTTGCCCCGCCAGGGCGAGGCCCGGCAACAGGCGCGCGCCGATGGCCAGATGCAGCAGGGCCAGCAGGATGACGAGACGGGAGATGCGCAATGCCTTGATTCGTCGGGCGATTATTCGGCCTAGTCGACCCGCTTCAGGCAACGCTCGCGGTCTTCCTTGTCGATGATGCGATTGCACTCGGCGCGCTGCCATTCGCGTTCCGAGGCATCCTTGCGCGCGGCGCAACCGGCAAGGAGGGCGACCGCCAGGGCGGCGGCAAGCAGGAGCGGAAGGAATTTCAAGGCGCGCTCTCCGAGTCGTTGCGAGCCTCGAACCTTAGCAAATCGCCGCCGGCCCAGGTGGCCGGATCGATGCCGTAGAGCGCGGCGAGCTCCGCGTAGAGCGCGGGATGGTCATGGCGCACCAGGGCGGGCTGCTCGAAGAACGTCTCGGTGATCACCGCGAAGAATTCCGCCGGCGCGCTCGCGCCATAGCTGCTGAAGAGCGAGGGAGCCTGCGTCATCACCTTGTACTGGAGCCGCGCGAACTCCTCCCCCATCACGTGCGCCCAGCGTTCGCGGCCGGTGCGCGAACCGATGCCGGGCGCGCCATTCGCGTAGCCCTTCTCCTGGTCGAGCTGGTGCGCGAACTCGTGCAGCACGACGTTGCGGCCGTCGTCCGGTGCCGCCGCGCCCGCGAGCGTGTCCTCCCACGAAAGCACCACTTGGCCGTTCGCCCACGATTCGCCCGAAAGCGCCTGGCGCGTTTCCTGCAGCACGCCGGAGGGCTCGGGCCGCAGGCGCTCGACCAGGAACGCGCCCGGATACACGAGGATCTGGCGCAGCTTCGGGAAGTAGCCGGTGGGGCGATTGAGGAGCAGCAGGCAGGCCTGCGCGGCGATCGTGACGCGGACTTCGTCGGTGATCTCGACACCGTCACAGCCCCAGAAGTGCTTCTCGGCGAGAAACACCTGCACGTGGCCCTCGAGCTGGCGGCGCAGGTTCGCGGGCAACGCGCTCACCTGGGGGAGGCGCTGCTCGATGATCACACCCCATGACGGCGGGAACGGCCGCGAGCGCAGGTTGCGGCGCCGGCGCTCGACGAGCCACGGCTCGGCGAGCAGCCACGCGATCACCAGCGCGACGACGGTGAGAGAGAGGAAAAGGGCCAGGTAATCGACTTTGGAGAGTGGAACTCTCCACCTTGGGCGCCCGCGGGCGGATTTCAAGAGACCGGGGACGTACCCCGATCTCGCCAGGTGAAATGAGGGTACGTCCCCGGTCTAGCAGCGGGGCGTGAGCCGCGAGAATGTCTGGCGGATGATCGGCCCCTTGAAGTCGAGGCCGCCGAGGCGGACACGCAACACGCCGCGGTCGCTGGCGGCGAAGGCGAGCGACATCTGCCCGGCGGCCTCGATCCTGTCCCTCACCGCGCGATAGACGTCGCCGGTGAATCCGCCCTGGGCGTTCCTCTTGCCGTTCGACATCACCGCCCACGTGGGGCGATTCTGCGCGTCGTAGGTGAAGAGGACGCCGAAGGCCGCGTCGCCCTGGTGGGAGATCGCCAGGCCCCAGCCGGGATCGGCGGGATTGGACCAGAGCGCGGTGAAGTTGGCGCTCTCGGCGTCGGATTCCTTCGCATCTACCGCCCAGCGGCACTGGCGCGACGCCTTCTCGTCCAGCCGGAAGCGCTTCACGGTGCGCGTGAAGAGGCTGCCGTCCATGTAATAGACCAGCCGCGCCTCGTCGCCCTCGCCGGGCTCGAAGCGCATCGTTCCCACCGCGACCACGTTCTTCACCGCCTGCGCGAGGGGCCCGCGGGTGCGATGGAGGTCGCCCGCGAAAGAGCCATCCGCCTGGCGCGTGCCGTTGGACATGAAGAGCCACGACGGATGGCCGCTCGCGTCGTGGGTGAAGAGCGTCGCGAACAGGGTCGCGCCCTGCTGGTCGAGGAAGACGCCCCAGCCCGGCTGGCCCGGATTGGACCAGAGGTCGGTGTAGTCGACGCGGCGCGATTCGCTCCCCGCGCGGCGCAGCGCCGTGATCGTGGCGCCATGCCCGTTGGTCACGTAGGCATCGCCCGTTTCGGCATCGACCGTCACGTGATAGAGCGCGGCCTGCTCGCCCGCCTGCGTGGCGCGCGCGGTGGGAACGGTGTCGAGGCGCTCGCCCGACATCGAGAAGATGCCGGCGACGCCGCTGCCGGCGAACGACACCACCACGTTGCGCGCGATCGGGTTGATGGCGAGCGCGAGGCCGGGCGCCTCCAGCTCGACCGTGGTCACTTCCGACGTGGCCGGGTTCACCACCAGCAGCCGCTCGTTGGAGCTGTCGAGCACGTAGAGGTTGCGGCTTTCCGCATCGAGCGCGGCGCGGCCGATGAAGAGCGGGCCGAGCCGGTCCAGGTTGCGGGTGTCGGGCAGCGCGATGGTGCGGCGCAGCCCTAGGTCCTGGCCGTCGAGGACGAAGAGCGCCGGGGTCACGCTCTGGCGGCGCGGATCGGCCGCGGCGAGCTCGGCACGCAGGTGGTCGAGGTGCCCCACGACGTAGATCTCCTCGCCGGCGGGGGCGACCAGCACATGGCGCGGCATGCGCCCGACAGGGATGGCGCCGCGCAGCGTGCGGCTGGCGGTATCGAAAATCTGCAGCGATCCCTGCGCCCATTCGCCGTTCTTCTCGCTGCGCGTGCCGACGACGACGAGGCTCGTGCCGGCCGCGTTGACGGCCACGCTCTCCGGGGTGAGGTCCCCGAGCGCGTAAGTGCGCGCGAGGCCGCTGCGCAGCTCGATCTCGGTCACCGATCCGGCGCCCGGCGCGGGACCCCGCGCGACCACGTAGGCGCGGCCGATCGCCTCCGCGATCACGGCGCGCGTCGGATTGATGCCGGTGATCGCGCCCCTGGCCTCGAGCGTGTCGGTGTCGATCACGGTGGCGTGGTTGGCGCCCGGGTGCAGCGCGATCGCGCGGCGATGCCTTGCGCTCACCACGATCTGGCCCGGGGCGGAGGCGGTGGCGAGCGTGGTGGCGCGGCCATCGCGGTCGAGCACGGTGATCGAGCTGCCCTCGCCGCGCGCGCCGCCCGCATTGGCGACGAACACGCGACCGCTCGCGGCATCGGTGGCGACGTGCACCGGCGCCTTGCCGACGGTGAGCGTCTCGGTCCGCTGCAGCGCGAGCGCGGGGATCGAGATTGCGAGCGCGGCGAGCGCGAGGTGCTTGTACAAGGTGATCATGCAGTCAGGTCGTCGGGCCCGCCGCGGCGGACGAGCTCCACCCCGTCGACCGTCATCTTCCACAGCGCCTCGTCGCGCCACGGCGGCCGGGAGACCACGAAGGTGGTGCTTAGCGGCCCCACGCCGACCACGAAGTTGTTGCCCTCGAAGCGCTGGATCGGCGCGTCGATCTTCTTCGACGAGGCGCCTTCGCGGCGCTCGTACGAGATGTGGCCATTGGTGCCGATCGCGAGGCGCATGTTGGCCGCGCGCCAGTCGCCGGCATAGGCGGCCTTGTCGGCCGGCAGCGGCTGGCCGCAGGCGACGAGAAGCAGGAATGCAGCGAACAGCGTTGCGATGCGCATGGGCAAACCCCCGCGATTTGCGGGGAGTTTACCCTGCGGGGCGTCAGGCGGCGGGCACCATCACCAGCCACTGGCCGTTGTTGCACATCCCCGCGGCCTGCGGAGCGACGCTTGCCGAACGGCGCACCAGCAGTTGTGCGCGACCTTCCCCGCGGAAGAGGACTTAGGGCGCCCGCCGCGCCGGCAGCGTCATCGCGACCACGCCGGCCAGCACCAGCGGCAGCCCGATGAGGGCCCCGGCCGAGAGCCGCTCGCCGAGGAAGATCATCCCGAACCCCACGCCGACCACGATGCGCAGGTACGCCTGGCTCGACATCGCGATCGCGCCCACGGTGGCGATGAGCCGGAAATACACCACGAAGGCGAAGCCGGTGGAGAAAACGGCGAGCGACGTCATGCAAAGCATCGATTCGACCGAGGGTCGCAGCGTCCAGGGTTGGTCGACCACGAGCGCTATCGGGACCATCACGACCGCGGCCCAGAGCGTCGATCCCGCCGCGGGCACCAGCGGCGAGACGCCATCGAAACGGCGCCCGACGATCGCCGCGATGCCGTAGCAGAAGGCGCCCGCGACGCATGCGAGCTCCGCCAGCGTGTGCTGGCCGATGCCGGAAAGCGCGTTCACGCTGACGATCGCAAGCACGCCGGCGAGCCCGAGGGACACGCCCACGAACTTTCGCGGCGTGGCCGGCTCGTGCTTCGTGATTCCCCACGTCATCAGGAAGATGAAGATCGGCGAGAGCGAGTTGAGGATGGTGGCGAGGCCCGCGTCGATGCTGCGCACCGCCCACGCGAGCAGCATCCAGGGCAGGATGCAGTTGAAGACGGCCTGGATGAAGAGCTGCGAGCTTCCGGTCGCGCTCTTCCAGAGCTGGCGCGCGCCCGCGGGGCCGAGGAAGGCGAGGAGGAGCAGGCCTGCGATCAGCGAGCGCAACGCGGCGACGGTCATGGGCGGGATGGTCTCGACCGCCACCTTGATCTGGGGGTACGAGGAGCCCCAGAGGAGCGCCAGCAGGAACACCAGCGCCATCGAGCGCGGCGGCGTCAAGCTAGGCGGCTCTCAACGAGGGAATATGCCGCGGCTGGGCATCAAAGGAACGGGGCCCCGCTCACGAGCGAGGCCGCTGGTAAGGTCCTCGTCGCGCACGAACGGGTCGCGTGCCTGGGCCATTTCGACGGCGTTGGACCAGGAATCGCCGTCGATGTCGTCGTTGGCCCCGATGGGCGCCGAATCACCGCCGCCCTGAAGTCGATAGAGCTCGAGCCTGGTTGAGTACACCACCCGCGTGGTGGCTGCGACCAGGATGCCGCCGTCCGGCTCGACGGAAGGACCGGAGGCTTCGCTCGTGAAGGCGGGATTCACGTTCAGATCCACCACCCCGCCCACGCCAAAGCGGGTATCGAGGGCGCCGGAAGGCGTGAAACGCAGGGCGATCGACCCGGGGCGCCGCAGGGCGTTTCCCTGTATGCCTCTCCCGCAACCGACGTGGCGCGAGCCAGCGGCGACGACGCGATCCTCAGGGTCCAGGGTCGCGCCGAAGATCATCGGCTCCACTCGGCCGAGCGAACCAGACAAGTAACCGGCGCCCGGCGTCCGCGCGTCGGTCCCGCCATGCGGATCCATGCGAACGAACGTGACCGCGGACCCTAGCGTTTCTCCGCACAGGACTCGCGTGGTGCTTTCGTGTCCGACCAGCGTGACGCGCCCATCACCATGGGACAACGCCACGCGCGGCGTGCCGTAGCGCGGGGGTGTGCGCGGGTGCAAGACTTCAGCGACACCGCCCGTTCCGAAAGCAGGATCGAGGTGGCCATCGGCGAGCAGCCGCATCGCAGAGGTCGGGATCGCCGACACGAAGCTCACGACGATCCTGCCGTCTGTCTGGATCGCCAGCGAGCCGGCGATCTCGAGCGCCGCGATGGACACGGGCGCGAATCGCGCGACGCCGCCAGCGCCGAAAGACGTATCGGGTGTGCCATTCGGAAGCAGCCTCGCCACCGTAGGGATCGGCTGTCCTCCCGGAGCGTCGAATCCACGCCCCGCCATCACGATGCGTCCATCAGCCATGACGCGGATCGCGTTGAGCCATGCACCCGGAATTTCCGTCACCCCACCGGTTCCGAACGAGGGGTCGAGCGTGCCGTCAGCGCCCACGCGCCGCACACGGGAGACTATCGGCGTGCGAAATTCAAACCCCAGCAGCAGCAATCGCCCGTCGGGCAGCACCGCGGCAGCCGTCGTGGGTACGGGAAGTGTCAGTTGCCCACGGACTCCGAACGTCTCGTCCATGGCGCCGTTGGACAGAAGTCGGGCGATTCCGGTGGTATTCAGAGTGGGCCGTCCGTCGGGGAAAGAGCCATCGCTGAGGGCGGCGACGACCATGAGCTTGTCTCCCGCCCGTCCCGCTGTGATCACCGAGCCATTCCTGCCATTGAGGAAATCGGTGACTACCGGGCGGCCGCCTCCAAAGCCGGCGTCG
>JBKJTM010000445.1:0-8206 GCA_046590805.1 Usitatibacter sp. | reverse complement strand
GCGCGGCGCGCGAGGGCTTGCGATGACCGAGGGGGTCGCGGCGGTCGAAGGGGTCCTGCGGGATGAAGGGCTCCTCGTCCTCGGGCAGCGTCTCCGGCAGCGACGCGAGGGGCAGGCGATAGCCCATCGACGAATCGCCTTCGATCAGAAACACCTTCCCGCGCCGCAATGGCCAGGGCGTGCTCGACCACTGCGTCGTGGCGGTGGGCTTGCCGCGCGCCACCGCCTTCAACGGCAGCACGTAGCCCACCGGGTTGCCGAGGCCCGCGGAGATGCGGTCGGACAGGCGCCGGCGCGCGGGCTCGGAGCTCAAGTCCAGCGCCGAGATGTCGACGTTCACGGGCAGGTTCTGCTCGTCGCGCAGGATCCGCCACGGATCCTCGTACGCCGGCATCACCAGGTCGGCGGAAAGCCCGAGCGCCTGGGCGAGCTCGCTCGCGAAGCGCCCGGCCTCGACCGGGGTGGCTCTCGCCTCGCGCTCGGGAGGCTCCCAGAATGCCTCGCCGTCACGGCGCCAGAAGACCGACAGCGACCAGCGTGGCAGCGGCTCGCCGGGGTACCACTTGCCCTGGCCGAAGTGCAGCAGCCCGCCGGGGGCGAAGCGGTCGCGCAGCCGGTAGACAAGCTTGGTCGCGAGCTCGAGCTTCTTCTCCGAGAGCGCGGTGTAGTTCCACTCCGCGCCCTCCATGTCGTCGATCGAGACGAAGGTGGGCTCGCCTCCCACCGTGAGGCGCACGTCGTTCTCTTCGAGCTCGCGGTCGACTTGGCGGCCGAGGGTGTCGATCGCGCCCCACTGGCCTTCGGTGAATGGGGCGGTCACGCGCGGATCCTCGTGGATGCGCGTGACGGTCATCCTGAATTCGAGGGTGCTGTTCGCCACCTCCGTCATGCCCGAGACCGGCGCCGCGCTGGTCGGGAGTGCCGCGCTCGCGAGCGGAATGTGGCCTTCGCCCGCGAGGAGCCCCGAGGTGGCGTCGAGCCCGATCCAGCCCGCGCCCGGGATGTAGGCCTCGGCCCACGCATGCAGGTCGGTGAAGTCGTGCTCGGGACCGGAAGGGCCATCGAGCGACTTCTGGTCGGCGGCGAGCTGGATGAGGTAGCCGGACGCGAAGCGCGCGGCGATGCCGAGGTAGCGCAGGATCTGCACCAGCAGCCACGCGGAATCGCGGCACGAGCCCTGGCCGCGCTCGAGCGTCTCGTCGGGCGACTGGATGCCCTGCTCCATGCGCACCAGGTAGTCCACGTCGCCGCGGACCATGTGGTTCACCGCGATCAGCAGGTCGATGGTCGAGATGGTCGTGCCGAGGTACTTGTTGCGAACGCGGGTGACGAATTCCATCAGCAGCGGCGTCTGGGGCGCCAGTTCGAGGTAGGGCGCCAGCTCGCGGAAGTTCTCGCTGGTGTAGACGAACGGGAAGCGCTCGGCGGAGGCGTCGACGAAGAAGTCGAACGGGTTGATCACCGTCATGTCGGCCACCAGGTCGACGGAGATCTCGAGCTCGCGGGTCTTTTCCGGGAAGACGATGCGCGCCACCCAGTTGCCGTACGGGTCCTGCTGCCAATTCAGGAAATGCCTGGCGGGCTTCACCTTGAGCGAGTAGCTCTCGATCGGCGTGCGGCAGTGGGCGGCCGGCCGCAGCCTCACCTCGTGGGGCGAGAGGGTTATCGGCCGGTCGTAGGTGTAATGCGTCCGGTGATGGAGCGCGACCTTGATGGTCATCTTTTCGTCACCCGGCCATTTTCGTCGCCCCGGCGTAGGCCGGGGCCCAAGGTGCCCCATTTGTCACCCCGGCGTAGGCCGGGGCCCAAGGTGCCGCGTTAGTTGTGCCATGGACAAGCAGTATTACGTGTACATCCTCGCCAATCGCCCCTACGGGACCTTGTATGTAGGTGTCACGAACGACCTCATCCGCAGGGTGTGGGAACACAAGAACGATTTCGTCGAGGGATTCAGCAGGGAGCACTCCCTTCACCGGCTCGTCTGGTACGAGGTCCACGCGGCGGCGTACGAGGCGATCACGCGGGAGAAGCGAATCAAGAAATGGCATCGGGACTGGAAGATCAACCTGATTCAAGCGGTGAATCCGGATTGGGAAGATTTGTATGCCGCGGTTGCGGCGTAATTGGGCCCCGGCCTACGCCGGGGAGACAGGCCCCGGCCTACGCCGGGGAGACAGGGCCCCGGCCTACGCCGGGGAGACGAAAACTATTCCAACCAGTCGGGATCGGGAAGCTCCGAGAACACGCGCCGTAGGCCGCCGCCCCAGCGCGAGCGCAGCATGGTGAAGTAGGGATCGCCCTCGCGGATGCGCTGCTGCATCCCCACCCGCAGGCTGTCGCGCGGATACCAGAGGAGGTCGATCGGCAGCCCCACGGAGATGTTCGACTTCATCGTCGAGTCGAAGGAGATCAGCACGCACTTGGCGGCCTCTTTCTGCGGCGTGGCCATCGAGATCACGCGGTCGAGGATCGGCTTGCCGTACTTGGACTCGCCCAGCTGGAAGTACGGCGTATCGTCGGTCGCCTCGATGAAGTTGCCCTGGGCGTAGACGTGGAAGAGCCGCGGCGCCTCGCCCTTGATCTGGCCGCCGACCAGCAGGCTCGAGCCCGCCTCGATCGAGGACTGGGCGAGGAAGGCCGCGTCGCGCCGATGCATCTCGCGCAGCGAATCGCCGACGATCGCCGCCGCATCGTACATCGAGCTCACGTTCCAGATGTTCTCCTCGCCCTCCGAGAGCTTCACGTGGCGGTCGAGGATGTTGATCACGCCCTGGGTCATCGCCAGGTTGCCGGAGGCGAGCGTCACGATCACGCGGTCGTCCTTCTTCTCGTAGACGCGCATCTTGGTGAACGTGGCGATGTGATCCACGCCCGCATTGGTGCGCGAGTCCGAGGCGAAGATCATCCCGGAGTCGAGGCGGAGGGCGACGCAATAGGTCATGGCGGGAGATTGGGCCCCGGCCTTCGCCGGGGTGACAGAATCGAATTTGTCCGGTTGAGGGTCCGTCCCCGGTTCGGAAATGGCCCCGGCATCGAGTTTACTCGACCACGCGCGCCGAGAAGAAGCTGCGCTGGATGTCCTCGGACAGGTCCTGCATGGAATCGAGGAACTCGGTGAGGTACTCGTGCAGGCCGCCGGCGAAGATGTCGGAGATGCGGCCGTACTGGAGCCCCGCCAGGATCTGCCCCGCGCGGCGAAGCGTCTCGGCCGATTGGGCGTTCTGCACGCGTCCCAGGGTGTCGCACACCTGGCGCAGGCAGAACATGAGGCTCCTCGGGATGTCATCGCGCAGCACCAGCAGCTCCGCGAGCTTGATCGGGGTGATCACGTCGCGGTAGACCTTGCGGTAGGCCTCGAAGGCGGAGACCGAGCGCAGCACCGCCGACCACTGGTAGTAGTCCACCGCGCCGCCCACGTCCTTCACGGAGGGCAGCAGCACGTGGTACTTGACGTCCAGGATGCGGGCGGTCGAGTCGGCGCGCTCCATGTGCGTCCCGAGGCGCGCGAAGTCGTAGGCGTCGTCGCGATGCATGGTGCCGAAGGTCACGCCGCGGAAGAGATGGCTCCTCTCCTTCACCCAGTCGAAGAAGTTGGAGATGCCGCGCGCCTGCATGGTGTCCTCGTCCATCTGCTGCATCTCGAGCCAAGTGGCGTTCAGCACCTCCCACATCTCGGAGGTGATCGCGCCGCGCACCGCGCGCGCGTTTTCGCGCGCGTGCTTGGCGCAGGCGTAGATCGACGAGGGATTGTCGGGATCGAGCGCCATGAAGTGCAGCACCTCGCGGGCGCAGACGTGGTCGTGGCGGCCGGAGTACGGAAAGAGCGTCCCGGTGATGTTGAGCGGCGCGAGCCACTCCTGGTCCTGGAGCGACGCCTCCTTCACCAGCAGCGACATTCGCCAGGTCACGTCGAGCACGCGCGCGGTGTTCTCCGCACGCTCGACATAACGGCTCATCCAGTAAAGGTTCGAGGCGACGCGGGAGAGCATCAGATTGGGCCCCGGCCCCCGGCCAAAAGATCGCCGGGGCAGGCTCCGTGGGGGTGACGGAATCGCATCAGTCCACCACCCACGTGTCTTTCACGCCGCCGCCCTGGGAGGAGTTGACCACCAGCGAGCCTTCACGGAGCGCGACGCGCGTAAGGCCCCCGGGCACGAAGTTGATGTCGGTGCCGGTGAGGACGTAGGGGCGAAGATCCACGTGGCGGTCGCAGATGTCCATGCCCGAGAAGGTCGGGACGCAGGAAAGCGACAGTGTCGGCTGGGCGATGTAGCGCTCGGGGGCGTCGAGGATGCGCTCGCGGTAGCGCGCGCGCTCGTCGCGGCTGGCGGTGGGGCCCACCAGCATCCCGTAGCCGCCCGAGCCCTGGGATTCCTTCACCACCAGCTCGTCCAGGTGCGCGAGCACGTAGGAGAGGTCCGCGGGGTCCTTGAGGCTGTAGGTCGTCACGTTCTTGAGGAGCGGCTCCTCGCCCAGGTAGAAACGGATCATCTCGGGCACGTAGGGGTACATCGACTTGTCGTCGGCGACTCCCGTGCCGATGGCGTTGGCGAGCGTCACGCGCCCGGCGCGATAGGCCGAGAGCAGGCCCGGCACGCCCAGCATGGAGTCGGGCCGGAACGCCAGGGGATCGAGGAAGTCGTCGTCGATGCGGCGGTAGATCACGTCGACCTTCTGCGGGCCCTGGGTGGTGCGCATGAAGACCGTGTCGTTCAGCACGAAGAGGTCGGCGCCCTCGACCAGCTCGATGCCCATCTGCTGCGCGAGGAATGCGTGCTCGAAGTAGGCGCTGTTGTAGTGGCCCGGCGTGAGCAGCACGATGGTCGGCGCTTCCGCCGCGTTGCGCGCCACGCCGCGCAGCGTCTCCAGCAGCAGGTCGGCGTAGTGGTCCACGGGTCGGATCGACTGCTGCGCGAAGAGCTCCGGGAAGAGCCGCATCATCATCTTGCGGTTCTCGAGCATGTAGGAAACGCCCGAGGGCGTGCGCAGGTTGTCCTCGAGGACGTAGTACTCGCCGTCGGAGTGCTTGACGATGTCCACCCCCGCCACGTGGGCGTACACCCCGCCGGGGACGTCCACACCCACCATCTCGGGGCGGAACTGCGCGTTGCCGTTGATCTGCGAGGCAGGGATCTTGCCCGCCTTGATGATCTCCTGCGAGTGGTAGATGTCGTGCAGGAAGCGGTTCAGGGCGGCGATCCGCTGGCGCATGCCGCGCGCGAGCTTCTCCCAGTCCTTGCCGGGGATCACGTGGGGAATGATGTCGAAAGGGATCAGGCGCTCGGTGCCCGAGGCCTCGCCGTAGACCGCGAAGGTGATGCCGACGCGGTGGAAGAGCAGGTCGGCCGCGTGCCGGTTCTGCGCGATCCGGGCCGGAGGCGTCTCGGCGAGCCACTGCGCGAACGCCGCGTAGTGCGGGCGCACCGTGCGCTCGGGCGTGTACATCTCGTTGTAGAGCTCGGGGGGCATTTCTTTCTTTTTCGCCGCTGACCGCGACGATAGGTGCAAGCCGTGTGCCAACTCGAATATAAAGCAAAAACCGGGGCCGTCAGGGCATCAGCCCGAGTTTTGACCGGTGGGTTTCACCACAGAGGACACAGAGGGTCCACAGAGGAGCACAGAGGAATTCATTGTGTCGTGTTCTTGGCGCCGTTTGACGAGGCACGGCAACAGATCAACGGTTTCCTCTGTGCCACCTCTGTGGACCCTCTGTGTCCTCTGTGGTGAAACCCACCGCCTAAAGCTCGAGCCGCCCCGCCCTGAAGCGAAACCAGAAAAGAAAACCGGCCCCGGAGGGTTAATCCCGGGGCCGGAAGAGCCGCGTCGGGCTGCCTTAAGGCCGCGCCGCCTCGAGGCAACCGATGACGCGGGTGAAGGAATCGCGAAGGCCGGCCAGTAGGCGGGCGGGCCAGGCCAGGTCGGGTGCGGAGGGCGGCGGAGGCTCGGGCTGCAGGCAGACGAACTTCACCTGCACGAGGCGCTGGGCCCGGGCGTGGTCCCGGTCGAGGGCGAGAGTGGGTTTCATGGACGTCATGGTCGCTCCCGGAAGGCCCGTCGCGCGCAGGAGCAATCCCTGCCGGGAATGCCGAATTTTCCACAAACCGGGGGTATAGAATCGTCTCGTCTCCCCGCGCCCTTCGCCTCGTGCTCAGCTCATCCGCCGCCACCGACCTGGCCCCTTTCGAGGCCGAGCTGCGCTCGACTTTCGGGCCCGCCCTCGCGGAAGCGCCGGCGCGCGCGCTGCATTTCGCGCACGGCGCGGCGAGCGCCTCGGGCCGCAACGAGGCCTTCGAGCGCGCGCTCGCCGTGGCGCGCCTGCTGCTGCTGCAGGGCGCCGATCCGGACACCATCGCCGCGGCGCTCATCAGCCAGTCGATCCCGGAGCGCGAGCTCGACCTGGAAGCGGTGCTCGCCGCCTTCGGCCCGGAGCTCGCCTCCCTGCTGCGCGGCCTCACTCGTGCCGGGCGCATCGAGGAGTTCAGCGCTTCCGGCGCGGATCTCGAACAGCTTCGCAAGATGCTCCTCGCGATGGCCGAGGACGTGCGCGTGGTGCTGATCAAGCTCGCCGAGCGGGTGATCTACCTGCGCTCCATCACACGCGCGGAGGAGGCGGTGCAGCGCGCCGCCGGCCGCAACACGCTGGAGCTCTTCGCGCCGCTCGCCAACCGCCTTGGCGTCTCCGACATGAAGTGGGAGCTCGAGGACTTCTCGTTCCGCTACACCGAGCCCGAGCTCTACCGCAAGATCGCCCACCTGCTGGACGAGAAGCGGAACGACCGCGAGGCGTACATCCAGCGCGTCATCGCGCACCTCGATGGGGAGCTCCGCGCGAGCGGCATCGAGCCCGTGATCCAGGGGCGCCCCAAGCACATCTACTCCATCTGGCGGAAGATGCGCGGCAAGAACGTGCAGTTCGAGGGCCTCTACGACATCCGCGCGGTGCGCGTGGTGGTGAAGAACATCCGCGAGTGCTACACCGCGCTCGGCATCGTCCACGACCTGTGGAAGCCGGTGGAGGGCGAGTTCGACGACTACATCGCCCATCCCAAGTCGAACGACTACCGCTCGCTGCACACCGCGGTCGTCGGTCCCGAGGGCCGCACCCTCGAGGTGCAGATCCGCACCGAAGAGATGCACCAGCACTCCGAGCACGGCGTCGCCGCGCACTGGCGCTACAAGGAAGGCACGCGCTCGGATCGCAAGTTCGACACCAAGATCGCGTGGCTGCGGCAGGTGCTCGCGTGGAGGAACGAGCTCCTCGGCGAGAAGTCCACCCGCACCCTGGACGACACCATCTACGTGCTCACGCCCCAGGGGCGCGTGGTGGACCTGCCGGCGGGCTCGACGCCGATCGACTTCGCCTACCACGTGCACACTGACCTCGGCCATCGTTGCCGCGGCGCCAAGGCCGACGGCCAGATGGTGCCGCTCGACTACAAGCTCGCGAACGCGCAGCGCGTCGAGATCATGTCCGCCAAGCAGGGCGGGCCGTCGCGCGACTGGCTTTCGCAACCGCGCTACCTCGCCAGCCCCCGTGCGATGGCGAAGGTGCGGCAGTGGTTCCGCCACGAGGACTTCGAGAAGGACGTGGCCTCGGGGCGCGCCGCGCTCGACAAGGAGCTGCAGCGGATGGGTGCCACGCAGTTCGCCCATGAGCGCATCGCCGGCGAGGCGGGCTTCGCGCGCCTCGACGATTTCCTCGCGGCGCTCGGCCGCGGCGAGGTGACCTCGCGCCAGATCGATATCGCGGTGCACGGCGAGGCACCGGCCGCGGAGCCCGCGCCCGCGCCGACGGTGGCGCCGGCTTCGGACAAGACCTCGTCGGGCGTGCTGCTGCTGGGCGTGAACAACATGGCGACCCTGATCGCCAGGTGCTGCAAGCCGGTGCCGCCGGACCCGATCGTGGGCTTCGTCACGCGCGCGCGCGGCATCACCGTGCACCGGACCGATTGCGTCAACATCACCGGCCTCGAGCCGGTGCAGCGCGAGCGCCTGATGCCCGCTGACTGGGGCAAGAACGCGCAGGAGGCGCCGTTCGCGGCCGATCTCGAGGTGGTGGCCGTCGACCGGCAGGGGCTGCTGCGCGACGTCTCGGAGGCGATCTCGCGCGAGCGCATCAACGTGACCGCGGTGAATACGCTCTCGCGCGGCGTGCACGCCTTCATGCGCTTCACGCTGCAGGTGGGCTCGGCGGACGCGATCCAGC
>JBKJTM010000429.1:0-2708 GCA_046590805.1 Usitatibacter sp. | reverse complement strand
GGTCACCCTCGGGGACAATGGCGATGCCGGGACTTACCTGCTCGAGCCCGGACACATCATCTACATTCCCAGCAACATGCCGCACATCGGCCGCGTGGTCTGCGATGAGGAGTGTTTCGGAGTGGACGTCTTTGCACCCGTTCGCAAGGACTACCTCGACATGGCGCAGCACCAGCTGGCGCTCGAGTAAGGTGCCTCGCCTGGTCCGCATGCCGCACGCGCTGGTATTGGCGCTGGTTCTCTTCGCCGCTGCGTGTTCGAAGGAGGGCGGCGACCGGTCGGTCCAATCGGCCGTCAATGATCCGTTCGTTGTGGACATTCGCCAAGTAGGCGAAGTCTACGACCCGACGAGCGTGCTGCCGTCGGAGATCTCCGCGGTCGCCTTCAACGTCTACGAGTGGCTCTTCGATCGCAACCGGGACGGCACGGTGAAGCCGGGCATCTCCGAATCCTGGACCATGTCGCCGGACGCGATGGAGCTCACGATAAAGCTTCGAAAGGACGTGACTTTCCACAATGGCACGCCGATGACCGCCGCCGATGTGGTCTACAGCTGGAGCCGGATGGTCAAGGGAGGCTTCAGCACCCGGGTGTCGCGCTCCCTGCAAACCCTCGATGCGCTCGACGACCACACGGTTCGGCTTCGGTTCGGCAAGCCCGAAGTCGGGTTCGTTGCCTTCGGCGGTTTTGCAGTGCTGTCGAAGGCCTATTTCGAGCAGGTGGGAGAGCAGCAGTTCAAGTCGCAACCGGTGGGCACCGGCCCCTACAAGGTCATGAACCTGGTACGCGGGCGATACGTGGACCTGGAGCGCTACGACGCCTATTGGGGAAAGAAACCCGGGATCAGGAAGGCGCGATTCAACTTCGTCACCGAGGACACGACACGCGTGGCGCAGCTGCGCACGGGCGAAGCGGACCTGATCATGCAGGTCCCGTTCCCATCGGTGGCGGAGGTGGAATCCGCACCCGCCCTCAAGACCGCGGTGCTGTCGCCTGGCGGGATGACCACCTTCCTCGCCCTCAAGACCGATAACCCGAAAACGCCATGGGCCGACCCGCGGGTGCGCGAGGCGATCGCGATTTCGATCGATCGCGACGCCATCATCAAGGACATCCTGCGCGGACACCCGAAGCACTTCCCGCTCCTCGCGCCGAGCGACATCGGCTACGACCCCGACCTGAAGCCCTATCCCTACGACCCGGCACGCGCCAAGGAGCTGCTGAAGCAGGCTGGGGCAAGCGATCTCCAGTTCGAGCTTCCGTACATATCGGGAGCCTCGACCGGGATGAAGGAAACGGCGGAAGCGGTCGCGCTATACCTCGGCCGGGTGGGCATCAAGGCGACGGCGAAGCCGATCGAGGGGCCGCAGTTCATCCGCTGGGTACTCCAGGCGAGCCGCAATCCGGCCCAGGACTACGTCGCGGTGTTCATTGGCGCCATTGCCGGAACCGCGGAGTCATCGAGCGGGCTTCTCACGCATTTCGGCACCGTCACGCCTTTCGCCTGGTACGGCAATCCCGAGGTCAACGGACTGGCGTTGAAGATGGCCGGCATTGCGGATCCGAAGGCCCGGGGAGAAGCGATCCGGGCGCTCGGCAAGGCCGCCCATCAGGACATGCGCTACATCCCCTTGTGGACCAACGCGCACATCTACGGCATGAAGCGCTGCGTGGACTTCACCCCCACGCTTGGCGCTTACGACCTGATCCTCCTTCGCGACGTTTCCATCGCGCGTTGCGGGACCGCAGCCACCCCGCGGTGAATCGAAGAAACCAACAGACAGGAACATGGGACATGGCGGGATCGAAGAGTGTCGGCAAGGCTGAACGCAAGGCGTGGGCGCGGGAGCACTTTCGCGGATTCGAGAATGTGCTGATGCCGTCGTTCAGCGCGGATCTGCGCGAGCTGGACGAGGAGGCGATACGTCTGGACGTGCGGCAGAGCATCAGGCATGGCTTCTTTTCCAGCCTTTGCGCGCTGGAAACCGGCCTTTCCATGGAAGAGAAGAAACGCATGCTCTCCGCGGCGACCGCCGAGGCGGGCGACAAGATCGGAATCGCGCTTTCATTGTGCGGCGAGACCCTCGAGGAGAACGCCGAGATCCTGCGGCACGCCGAATCCGTGGGCGCGACGCACGCGCTCCTCAGCTACCCGCAGAGTTTTTCCCCGAAGACCCAGGACGATATCTATCGCTTCGGCAAGGCCATCGCCGATTCGACCAGCATCGGCATCTACCTTTTCGTGTCCGACAAGTTCTCCTTCCACCACCTGCATCCGAGCGGAGTGCCTTTCGACGCCTACGAGCGGCTCGCGGACCTGGACAACGTCGTCGCGATGAAGCTGGGCGGCATGGATGGCGGGATGATCCTGGAGTGTTTCGAGCGGTTCAGTGACCGCCTCATGGTCACCACCGTGAACCTGGGCCTGATTCCGATGCTGCGCAAGGCCTTCGACGTGCGCTGGAGCGGCGCCTGGACGGTGGAGGCGCTGCAGTCGCCGGAGCGGCCCCACGCCGTCGAATTCTTCAACCTGCTCCTCGACGGCAAGACCGAAGAGGCGATGAAGAAGTACTGGGCGATGGCTCCGGCACTGGGTTCGATGATGCGCGTGATGGCGCCTCTCATCCCCCCATTGCCCCCGCTCAGCCACTGCTGGAACTTGAGCAGCGGCCAGTGATACGTCCCGGTGGGGATGAGAGGCGCCATCA
>JBKJTM010000542.1:0-2681 GCA_046590805.1 Usitatibacter sp. | reverse complement strand
GGCGATGTTCATGCCGCTCATCACCTTGAGGCGCACCACCATCGCCGCCCAGTAGTTCTTGTGCAGGCTGCGGATCTGGCGCAGCACGCCGTCGATGCGGTAGCGGATGCGCAGGAAACCCTGCTCCGGCTCGAAGTGGATGTCGGAGGCGCTTCGCTTCGTCGCGTCGTGCAGCAGCGCGTCGACCAGCCGCACCACCGGCTGGCTGTACTCGTCGAAGTCGGCGGCGAGCGACTGGTAGTCGATCTCGCCGGTCTCGATCTCGTTCAGGATTCCGTCGATCGAGAGCTCGAAGCCGTAGTGGTGCTCGATGCCGATGGTGATGTCGGACTCGCGCGCCAGCACCTGCTCGATCCTCAGGTCCTCGCGCGCGAGCGCGCGTATCTGGTCGAGCGCCACGACGTTGGCCGGATCGGATACCGCGATCAGCAGCACCTTCCTCTCCGCGTCGTAGCTCACTGGCAGCACGTGGTAGCGCCGCGCCATGTCCTTGGGGACGAGCGCGACCGCCATCGGGTCGACGATGGTGTTGTCGAGGTCGATCGAGACCTGGCCCAGGGTTTCCGAGAGGATGTCGCGGATCGTGGCCTCGGTCACGAAGCCGAGCGTCACCAGCGCCTTGCCGAGCGGCTGCTTGAAGCGCTTCTGCTCGGTGAGCGCGATGTTCAGCTGGTCCTGGCTGATGATCCCCTTGGTGAGGAGCGTCTGGCCGAGCGGAATCTGCGAGAGGGGCGCGCCCTGGATCGAGCCCACGCTCAGTTCCCCAGCTCTGCCAGGCGGCGCGCGACCGGCGCGGGATCGAACTGCGCGGGTTGCGTGCGCGCCGCCTCCAACGCCCGGCGATAGAACTGCGCGGCGACGCGCCCCTGGCCGAGGTTGTCGAGAGCCACGGCGAGGTTGTGCGCGATGTCCGCGCTCGACGGGTCGAGGCGGTGCGCCTCGAAGTACTCGCCCTGCGCCTCGCTCCAGCGCGACTGGGCGGAATACACGTTGCCGAGGGCGAAGTGCAGCGGGGCGCTCTGCGGGTAGCGCATCACGTCCTCGCGCAGGCGCGCCTCCACGTTTCCGCGGCGCGACGGGTCGGCGAGGGTCGCCAGGCCCGCCATCGCGGTGGCGTTGCGCGGCTCGAGCTCGAGCGCCTTGCGATAGGCGGCGCCCGCGGCGCCGGCGTTTCCGCTGCGGGCCTCGACCGTCGCCATGCCGAGGAGCGCGTCCACGTTGGCCGGGTCGGCGATGACCGCGGCCTCATAGGCGCGGCGCGCGCCGGAAATATCCGAGTTGCGCAGCGCCGCGTAGCCGGTAGCCACCTCGGCGGGAATGCGCGGCGCCTGGGGGGCGCGGTCGAGGCGAACTGGCGGCTCGCGCCGTGCGGGCGCCTGGCGGAGCAACTCCGACGCGGTCTGCTCGCGGCTCGGGAGGCCGGGAGGAGCACGTGGCTCGGGCGCGGGGCCCGCGGTGGTGGTGACCGTCGAGGCAAGCGAGCCCCTTTCGGGAACCGGCCCCAGCGCAGGCATCGATGCGGCGCTGGAGGGCGCGGGAAGCGCGGAGACCGGCGGCGGCGTCGCGAGCGGGCCCGCCATCCGCCGCGCGGCAACCGGGGTCGGCGCCAGCGCCTGCATCACGTACCAGACGTATGCGCCCGCCGCGATCACCGCGATGGCAATCGCCGCGGCGGCTACGAAGATCCAGCCGCGCCGGGGTTTGTCCTGCGCGGAACCAGGCGGGAGCTTCGCCTGGAATACCGCCTGGGCGGCAGCCGGCGAGGCCGGCGGAGCCGGACGAGGGCTCGCGCCTGGCGCCTGCTGCCCGATCGGCTGCAGCTCAAGCGATCCCTTCGAAGCGGGTTGCGGCGGCGGCGCGCTCTCGCGCGGCGTTGCCTTGGGCGCCTGCGGGGCGGCTGGCGAGGCGTCGGAAGGCGACACGATCTGCAGGTCGGGGCGCTCTCCGCGAGCGAGCTTCTCCTGCTCGGCCCGCTTGAGGGCGTCGAGCAGCAGGCTCAAGGACGCCCTCCGGGCGGCGGCGGCTCGGGGACCACGGGGTTGGCCTTGCCGCGCAGGCTTGGGAACTGGAACTCGCCGCGCTCCATGCGCTGCAGGTTTTCCTCGAGCGCCGGAACCGGCGACTGCGTGTCGCGGAAGAATTCCGGGTCCGGCAGGTAACGCCGGTATGCGGCGAGGTCGCCTTCGAGGCTCGCTTCGCGGATCACCACCGGGCGCAAGAAGATGATCAGCTCGCGCTTGCTGCTGGTGTCGTTGCGGAAGCTCACCGCGTCGCCGAAGATCGGGATGCGCGACAGGATCGGCAGCCCGGAGCGTGAGCCCTCGAAGCTGTCTTCCATCAACCCGCCGATGATCGCGGTGCGGCCGCTGGGCACGCTAAGGACGCTCTCGAACTCGCGCGAGCGGATTACCGGCACCCTGTTCTGGATGGTCGCGCTCAGGTTGGGGTTCGGGTCGATCACATCCGCGATGCGGCTGGTGATGGTGGGGCGGACGTTCAGTACGACGATGTCGTTCTCCGCGATCTGCGGCGTGACGTTCATCACGAAACCCACCGGCACCAGGTTGGCGGTGGTATTGATCACCGGCAGCGAGGTGGTGTTTCCTGTCGTGATCGCGGGAGTCACCTGGACGGAGAAATAGACCAGGTTGTCGACGACCTTGAGCACCGCCGTCTGGTTG